>CACVAR010000110.1:5063-7459 GCA_902727905.1 uncultured Sulfurovum sp.
TTTATTAAAATGTTCGATGAAATCGAACCTACGGGTTCTAATAAATATATACGAGGTCTTATTTCCCAAAAAACTTATAGAAAAAGTCAGGCAGTACTTTGAGTGCTGAACGGGTAATGGCTAATGAACCTTTTTTAACGTCCTTATTTAATGTCGTTCCTGCTGCTATAATAACGTCATCTTCAATATTAACAGGTGCAACCAGTTGACAATCTGATCCAACAAAAACATTTTTACCAATAACAGTTTTATGTTTTGCTTTTCCATCATAATTACAAGTGATAACACCAGCACCAATGTTTGAGCCTTCATTTATGGTTGCATCACCTATATAGGCTAAATGACCAGCTTTAGCACCTGTTAGGGTAGACTTTTTTACTTCAACAAAGTTTCCAATGTGCGTGTCTTTTAAATGAGTAAGAGGACGAATTCTACCCATAGGACCAACATCAGAGTTTTCTATAATAGCCTCTTCAATAACAGAGTTAGTTTTAATATGAGCATTAATAAGTTTAGATTCCCCTAAGATAGTTACACCATTTTCTAAAATAGTTTCACCCTCAAATGTTGCACGACAATCAATATAGATTGTATCTGGAAAACGCATGGTAACACCAGTAGCCATTAATTCTTTTTTAATTCGATTTTGCATAATAATTTCTGCTTGGGCCAAATCAAATTTGGAGTTAACACCTTTAAACTCCTCTTCTTCAACATAAATAGGACTTACTGTTTTATTTTCATCTACAGCCATTTTGACAATATCAGTTAAATAGTACTCTTCTTGTGCATTGTCATTAGATAGTAGAGGGATATAACGGTTTAGTAGCTCTGTATTGACGCAGTATATTCCAGCATTGACAGTTTTGGTTGTTAGTTGTGTTTCATTACAATCTTTTTGTTCAACAATCTCTTGTACTTTTTCATTATCAATAAGTACACGTCCATAACCATCTGGATTATTTAATTTAATGACAGACATATTGATGTCTGCTGTACCACCTGTTAAAGCTAAAAGAGAATCTTGTGTAATAAGTGGCATATCACCATTTAATATAAGCGTTTTTTCATATTTGGTTGTTACCCCTTTCATAGCACCACCAGTTCCTGGGAATTGCTCTGCATCTTGCATATGAAAATGGACATTTTGATATTCAGCTTCAATTGCTTCCTGAACACGCTTTGCTTGATGATAGAGTACGACAGTAATATCATCAGAAATTTTTTGACCAGCATCTATGGCATGGAAGAGCATTGATTTTCCAGAGATTTCATGAAGAACTTTTGGGGTAGTAGACTTCATTCTACTTCCCTTACCTGCAGCTAAAATAACGATTGAAATGGACATATGGGGGTACCTTGATTTTAAATATATTATTTTTTGTTAGTATAGCTAATCAGTGATTAAGAAATATGCTATACTTTTAAAAAAATTAAAATAAAAAATAAATGAGGAATGATAATGGATAAAATAGGGTTAAAATTTTTTAAAGCCATAGATTATGAACTTTTTGAACCTTTACAGTATTGGCTTGATTATCACTATGAATATGAAGATTTTTTAGAAAGTATTAAGAATGATGAAGTTATTGAACTTCAACTAGAAGAAGATGAGGATAGAGCAGAGGATATTGAGATGCTTCAAGCTTTTTTAGAAAAAATTTCTAAAGAAGAAGTTAGCTATGAGTTGTTTGTTATGCATGATGAATGGAAAATGGAAAAGCTTATTAATATAATTTAATTATATTAGTTAAATAATTTATTATTTGATAATAAATATTGTAGAAAGTTTTCTTTGAATTTTGATGTTAATTATCATAATAAAATGCAATATTTTCAAGTAAGATTCTTTGGCTAAAATATGTGAAGATAATACACATGAAATGCCTAATCTATTCCATGAAAATCCTATTTCAACTCCATGTAATATAATCACACTAAATTAGTATTATAAGTTTTCTAAATAAAATGAAGCACGACTTTATTTCATTTAGTATCAGTTGTATTTATGGTAAATAGCAATTACATAGCAATTACTATATTACACACTTATTCGGTTTCAAAATATAAATTATTATCTTTTAGATAAGATATGGCTATAATTTGGTTACTATGTCTTAGCTTAAAAGCTGAAGACAATTCATTATTTTGAAAAACATTCACTAAGGAGAACCACATATGTCAAAGAAAATAACAGTTGGTCCGGTAGGTTACATGCCACAATCGGCACCATCTATGGGTGTTGAACTATCACCTGAAGGTAAAGCGTTACTATATGGTAATATCGTAGAAGAAGAAGAGGCGATGAGAGATGCTGCTAAAGCACTTCTTACTATGGATAACCCAACTATCTTCCCTGGACCACAAGTTTTATGGGACTGGAGAGAAGATGTTGC
>CACVAR010000111.1 GCA_902727905.1 uncultured Sulfurovum sp.
AAGTAATTGGGGTTCCCATCAAAAGATGGGAAAAGGAAAAACTATTTTTTTCCGTACTTATCAGCAAATGCTTTGATATCATCATCTGACATTGCAGTAGCTGGAGCTTTCATAAGCATTTTCATTGGACCACCATAAGAACCATCTTTGTAACCATTAAGTGCAGTTGTAATTTCTTCTGCAGTCATATCTGTTACTACTTTTGATTTACCCATTGCAGATTTTTCAAAGTCTGCTCCGTGACATCCTACACATGAAGCTGTGTCAAATGCTGATGCAGTTACTGAAAGTAGTCCTAGTGTTGCGATTGTGATTATACTTTGTTTAATCATATTGTTTCTCCGTAATTTTTTAAATTTGGTACTTGACCAAAACTAAAAGTATTTCAACAATAAATATTAAAAAATACTCTTAGGTGTGGTCAAGTCCTAGCTAAATAGTATAGCTAAATTGTGTAGAAATTATGAATAATCGTAAAAAAGATAAGAAATAATGATAGGATATTTACAGAAAATCACACCTAATAATACTATGGAAGCGCAGTTCATATAGATTTTAATCACTATGAAGGTATAATCCTATCAAGTAATAGACACTAGAAACAGGTTAAGGATGAAATGGTGATAGATGCCGTTGAAAGAAAAATAGAACAGTATATAAGCGAGTTGGGTGACCAATATGTTTTTAGGCTTTATAAAAATATACCACATGGTAAGAGACTTAGAACAAAACTTATTTTAAAAATTGCTGGTTCATCATTGAAAGTTATAAAAACTGCAGCAACCGTAGAAATGATACATGCAGCAAGTTTATTACACGATGATGTTATAGATGATGCAGATACAAGACGTGGTCAAGCTTCTGTTAATGCTTCTGAAGGTAATAAAACAGCCATCATGATGGGAGACATACTTTACTCAAAAGCTTTTTTTGAGTTAAATAGTGTTTCATCTGAAGTTGCTAAGGTTATTTCCAATGCTGTTGTACAGCTAAGTCTTGGTGAGTTAGCTGATGTTGAACTGTCCAAAAGTTTTCACACAAATCGTGAAGCCTATTTAAAAATGCTTTATCAAAAAACTGCCTCATTAATGGAAGCTTCAGCTGAATCAGCTGCCATCTTAGCAGGTAAAAACCGTAAAGCATACCGACAATATGGTCATAATCTTGGACTTGCTTTCCAAATGATTGATGATATTTTAGATATAACTGAAGACTCTAAAACATTGGGGAAACCAGCATTGCACGATTTTGTAGAGGGTAAAGTTACTCTACCTTATATTTACTTATATGAAAAATTAGCTGATGAAGACAGAGAGTTTCTTGTCTCTTTACACAGAAAGCGTTTAAGTGAAGAGGAAGCATTGTGGATTAAAAGTGCTATGAAGAAACATCATATTATAGAAAAGTCTTACAATGAAGCGAAAGTGCTTATCGATGAAGCAATTGAATCAATGGAGTTATTAGGGGAGCATGACTTATCTAACATTGCAAAAGCAATGATTGAGAGAAAGTTCTAATGCACTATCAAGTACTTGCTTTTAACCATCATAATTGCGAACAGTCACTACGTGAAGAGTTAGCTTTTACTGATGAACAAGAGAGAAGTAACTTTTTACATGAACTCGTAGAGTTTAAATTTATCCATGAAGCTTATGTTGTTTCAACCTGTAATAGGGTGGAAGTAGTTGTTGCTACTTCCGATAATTTTTCTGCCTATCATACGATTTTAGGTTTACTTAGTAAAAAATCCAATGTAGATTTTTATAGACTAAAATCTTCTGGACGACGTTATGATGATGAAGAGGCAATTATTCATATTTTTTCTGTGGTTTCTTCTTTGGATTCTTTGGTTATTGGTGAGTCTCAGATCACGGGACAGGTAAAAGAGGCATTTAAATTTTCAGATGAAAATGGAACTGCTGGACCAAAACTAAAAAGTGTACTGACTTATGCAATAAAATGTGCAGCTGAAATTAGAAACATTACGAAAATCTCTGAAAATCCAATTTCCATAGCTTCGGTAGCTGTTGCACAAGCTTATAAAATATATGGTGACAATATCTCAGGTATGAGAGGGGTTGTTATTGGTGCAGGTGAGATGGGTAAGATAGCAGCGAAAAACCTTTTACGTTTGGGTTGTGATGTTCTTTTACTCGGACGAGACTTAGAGAAAACGCAAAAAATCGCAGAAGAGTTAGGTGAAAATGTTAAGGCTGATACCGTAGAAAAGTTATTAAAATATATTAATCGCTATCGTTTACTTTTCTCTGCAACTTCATCACTAGAGGCAATCATTCAACCAAATATGATTGAAAATAGGAATTTTGACAGGGTTTGGTTTGACATGGCAATTCCTAGAGACATTGGTGATATGGGTTTAAAAAAGTTAAAATTGTTTAGAATTGATGACTTAAAAAATATTTCAAATGAAAATTATGCACTGAAACAAGAACAAGCAATACAAGCGAAAGAGATTGTGCTTAAGTTTAAAGATGAGTTTTATATTTGGCTTAAAGCATTCTCTATTGAACCAGTTATTCGTGATATGAGATTACAAGTAAAAGCTTCAATAGAAAAAGAACTACAGCGTGCCATAAAAAAGAATTTTGTGCCTGCTGAGTATGAAGAAAACATGAATAAAATGGCTGAGCAGATGTTTAAACATTTCTTACATGATGCTACTCAAAACCTACGTGAGTCTTCAACTGAAACAGAAGATTCAGACAAGGTAGAAGTTATTGCTAAGATTTTTAATATAGAGTATTAATTTTCTTTGAGCATTTTTGCTTCATAGAGGAATGGAGAAGGTTTAAAGTCAAGCTTTTTCACTCGGTCATGTTTAGCAAAAGATAAGTAAAGTTTCTCTTTAGCACGGGTCACAGCTACATAGAATAGTCTACGCTCCTCATCTAAGCTTCCACCTTTACCCATAAGTTTTGTGTTTGGAAAACGTCCATCCATTAAGTCTACTACATAGACTTCTGTAAATTCTAAACCTTTTGAAGCATGAATGCTGAGTAAGTTTACCCCATCACCTTCGCTAAGTTCATTGCCCCCAAGTACCATTGCATTAACAAAGCGAGAGATTTCTTTATATTGAGAAGATAGGTCTATGAGCAGTCGTGCTTTCCGTGCTATACGTTCTTTAGCAAGATTCTTTTTTTCTTGATCAATCTCTCCAGATTTTAGTCGTCCTCTTTGGGTAGCTAAAAGTTCAACTAAAAAGTTATAGAGTGGAGATTGAACAAGTTTTACTAAAAGACTTCTAGGTTGTTTAATATTACTAATTGAACTCATAAATTCATGATACATTTTAAAAAACTCTAAACCATCAGGACTAAGCTTTGGGTATTTTAAAATAGGGTGAGAACGAATTTTTTCACTCATTGGTATTTTGGCAAAACGGGTTACAGAACCTATCTCTGCATCATCATCAAAAAGACCAAGTTGCATGTTTTTATTTGGATTTAGTTTTGGTAAGGTGTGGACTCTTGGATACATAAGCCCTATAAATAGGTTTCCTTCACCAAAATGTCTGAAACATTCAAACATCTCTTTTGCAACAGCTGAACCAATATTTTTTCCATATTCAAAAATATGAATAAATGCCATCATATCTTTTGGATTAACTATGAGCGAACAGACATCGAGTAAAAACTTTACCTCTTTGGCTTCAAAAAAACTGTTCCCACCTTTTCGTTTTGAAGGAATGCCCATTTCACGTAAGGAAGCTTCTATCCCATCTCCTGAAGCATTGTTTCTAAAAATCACAGCAATGTCATTGGTGGGGGTATAGGTTTGTTTAATACTTTTAGCTATCCCTTGGTATTGATCAAAAAGTTCATTATGCATTAGCAGTTTAGGAGGCTGGTTTTTCCCTGTACGTGTAACAACCAGTTTTTTAGGATAAATTCTTTCATTTCTTTCGATAACACGATTGGCAAGGGACAAAATACTTCCTGATGATCGATAGTTTTTATCCAAAGTAAAAACAGTGGCATTAGGATATCGTTCTCCAAAAGTAGCAATATTTTGAATATTAGCACCATTAAAAGCATAAATACTTTGGTCATAATCCCCCACACAAAAGAGAGAGTTTGGTGTCATAGAGTCAATAAGTGCAGATTGTAAAGTATTGGTGTCTTGATACTCATCTACGAGTACCTCAACAAGGTCACGACCATGTTCTTGAAGGTGTGCTTTCATTTTTAAAAGTAAGTCATTAAAGGAAACAAAACCATATTTATCTTTAGTCTCTTCAAAGTCATCAATAATATTCATATAAATATCTATGAGGGGTTTATGGTCTGGGTACTTCTCAGTAAACCAAACATCAAAACCATCTAAAGAAGCATTTTGGTAAAGAGAGTACTGTTCATACAAATAAGTCGAAGAAAAAGGCTCTGTATCTAAGTTTAAACGTTTCATTTGTCGTTTTTCATAAACTGAACGGAAAAGTGTTTTTAATTCACCGGGTTGTTTGAGTGAAATATTGGCATTCATCTCTTTTAACCAACGGTACGAGACAGCATGAAAAGTTCCAGACTCAATTTTGTTAACAATACTAGCAGGGTAGTAACGACCAACACGTGCAAGCATTTCACCAGCTGCTTTGTTGGTAAAAGTTAAAAGTAGTATTTTAGAGGGTTCTGTACCATTTTGTAAAAGATGAGCAATACGCCCCACAATGGTAGATGTTTTACCTGTCCCAGCAGAAGCAATAATTAAATTGTTTCCAATGGGTGCAGTAGCAGCAGAAAGCTGCTCTTCATTAAGGGTACTAAGGGGCATACAGACCTTATTGACCGAGGATATAGTAAGTAGGTTTTTTCCCTACTTGTTCTGTTTTGATTTTGTATTTATTAGACCAATGTTTAACCAGCTCTGTAAACTCTTCTTGAATCTCTTTTGAAGTATCTTCACTTCCTTTGATTTTAAAGACATCTTTTGAGTTTGATAGGGCAACCACACCTTTTATGTGGGCTAATTCATCATGTAAAGAAAGGATATGTTTAGAGAAGTTTTCAAATCCATTTGTGTTGTCAATGGTTCTTTTTATTTGTTCTATAGACTGTACTGAGGTAGCATAACCAAGTTGTTTTAAAAGTGCTTCTGGACTTAAGTCAAGGTTCATTTATTTCCTTTTGTTTTTATTTTTTATTTTTGGTGTTTCTACTAAAACTTTAGCAAAAGTAAGGTTAGGTATTAATGAAGTTTTTCAAGTAATTGTTGCAAGTAATCGTTGATAATAGTCTGAATGTCGAAAGGTTTTTTCATATCGCCATCTTAAGACAAATTCAATGATGTTTTGCTTATCTTTTTCCTTTAATCTTTCAGCTTTACCATAATAGCCAAGGGAGAGGTTTTTAATTATTTTTTGACCTTCTTCATTTATTTCAGATGCTATGGCAATTATTTGGACATATTTTCCTTCACGAATTTCGCCAAAGTCTTCATTTTTAAGTCCTATACCGGCTAAGTTCATGGCTTTATAGTTAAAGATGGTATCGAAGTTAGAATGTTTTTTATCCAAGTGAAGTGTTTTGACGAGCTGACCAATATGTTTTAAATTTTCTTCTCGTAAAGAAGAGCTGCTTCCTAACTTTTCTTCAAGTTTGTCGAGTAAGGAATTTATTTTTTCAATATTAGTCATTGTTAGCGCTCCTTAGTTTTCATATTAATAAATATTATATACTATACTTAACCTATTTTAGATAAAATTCAGTTATAAATTTATTATGGATATTAAATATGGATTACTTACAAATAACTGGAGGAACTAAGCTTTCTGGTTCCATTAAAATCTCTGGTGCTAAAAACTCAGCTTTACCTATTATTGCAGCGACTATTCTTTCTGACAAACCTGTTAAACTTATTAACCTTCCTAATGTTGTTGACATTCGTACTTTACTTAAGTTACTTAATATTTTAGGGGGTACGGTTGAGCATAGTGATACGGTTGCAGATATCAACAATGGAACGATGAACTCTACTAAAGCTGTTTATGAGATTGTATCTCAAATGCGTGCTTCTATTTTGGTACTTGGACCTCTTTTGGCACGTTTTGGAGAATGTGAAGTAAGTTTACCGGGTGGTTGTGCCATTGGGCAACGTCCTATTGATTTGCATTTAAAAGCCATGGAAGCAATGGGTGCAAAGATAGAAATTAAAGGTGGATATGTAAGAGCTGAAGCACCAAATGGTCTTCAAGGTGCTAAAATTGTCTTTGATAAGATTACCGTTGGTGGTACTGAAAACACACTTATGGCAGCAGCATTGGCTCATGGTACTACAACCATTGTTAATGCAGCAAAAGAGCCTGAGATTGTACAACTTTGTGATATGTTAAGCGATGCTGGTGTAAAAATTACTGGTACAGGTACTTCTGAAATTATTATTGAAGGTACTGGTCAGAAACCTTTAACATTTAAAGAAGTAGAGATTATTCCAGATAGAATTGAAGCTGGTACTTACCTTTGTGCTGCAGCCATTACCAATTCTACTATTACACTTGAAAAAGTCAATGCTATGCATATTGCAGCTTCCATAGATAAATTAGAAGCAATGGGTTGTTCATTTGAAATTGATGGAGAAAACATTACCATTATGGGTACAAATCGTCTTAATCCAGTTTCACTCATTACTACAGAGTATCCGGGCTTTCCAACAGATATGCAAGCACAGTTTATGGCTGTAGCTACCATGGCAATTGGTGAGTCAGTTATAGAAGAGAGATTATTTGAAAACCGTTTCATGCATGTCTCAGAGCTTAACCGTTTAGGCTCAGACATTTGGTTAAAAGGTTCAGTAGCAGCCATTAAACCTGTGGCACAATTGCAAGGTGCTGATGTTATGGCAACAGATTTACGTGCGAGTTCAGCATTGGTGTTAGCTGGATTAGTAGCTAAAGGAACAACGAATGTACATAGAATTTATCATTTAGATAGAGGGTACGATAATTTAGAAGGCAAGCTTTCTGCACTTGGTGCGAAGATAGAACGTTTAAGTGAGTAGACCATGTTCATGAATATTCACCACGGTATTCATGAACGCTTATTAGTTAAAATATATTGGTTACTTTAGAGGCAATAAAGATACCAATAGCACTAAGAACTATAATAGCTAAGGTATAAGTAAGTTGTGCTTGTATGTTAAATTCCTGATTCATAATTCATCCTTTAATACTATTTTGTAAGTAATTAATTATAAACATATTTTCATTAAAATTTAATTAAAAAAGTTAATATTTTTTTAAGTTTTAATATGTTTATTAGTATTGTTTTATTTTTCTATCACCTTCCAAGGAAGACCTTGTACCATCAGTTCCTCCATAAATGGATCAGGGTCAAACTCTTCCATGTTGAACACCCCTTTGTTTTGCCACTTCTTTTCTAACATGAGTTTTGCACCTATCATGGCTGGAACACCTGTGGTGTAAGAGACTCCTTGACT
>CACVAR010000112.1 GCA_902727905.1 uncultured Sulfurovum sp.
TGAACCTCAATTAAACATTTCTAAAAAACTTTTACGCGTTGCTGGAAAAACCAATGCAATGTTTAAACTCATCGGTGAGGGTGACAAAGTTTTGGTAGGTTTGAGTGGAGGAAAAGATTCATTAGCACTCATTCATATTATGAAACATATGCAAAAGCATGCACCTTTTAAATTTGAATTTGAAGCTTGTACGGTTAAGTATGGAATGCCAGGTGAAGTCTATGATCAAGTAGCTGAACATTGTAAAGAATACAACATAAAACATACGGTTTGGGATACCAATATTTATGAAGTAGCGAATGACACCATTCGTGAGAACTCCTCTTTTTGTTCCTACTTTTCACGGATGAGACGGGGTGCTTTATATACGTATGCTGAGGAAAATGGTTTTACAAAAGTAGCATTGGGACATCATTTTGATGATACGGTAGAGAGCTTTTTTATGAACATGTTTTACAATGGAAGCATGAGAGCCATGGCTCCGATTTATAAAACGAATCGTGGTTTTCATCTTATTCGACCCCTCATTGAAGCCAGAGAAAAACAACTACGTGCTTTTGCTGATGACAATAACTTACAACCCATCGGGGATGAAGCTTGTCCTGCAATGCTTAAAGAGGTAAAAATGCCTCATGCAAGGGCTGGTATGAAAATATGGTTAGAAGATTTGGAAAAAGAAAACTCTCAGGTCTTTAAAATGATCAAAGCATCATTTAAACACATACACGATGACACATTTTTAGATCCTGAGCGTTGGGATAGGGATGATATTTAAATTGTTTAAATAAATAGTTTTTGTTTTTTTATTATGAATTTAGCTATAATTCTGTCATAAATATACTAAGGATTGTTATGTCAGAAGCTCAAGAAGAAGAACCAAAACTTAAAAAAGTAGTCTCAGCAGCTGATGGACTCAGCTTGGGTATTTCTATGGTTGTTGCTGTACTATTTGGCGTAGGTTTAGGTCTATTAATGAAGAACCTTTTTGGTATGCCATGGCTTTTATGGTTAGGTGTTTTTTGGGGTGTTGCTGCTGCAATTTTGAATGTTTATAAAGCCTATAAGAAACAGAAGAAATCTTTAGATGAATTGGCTGATGACCCAAGATATAGACATAAAGGCTATGATGATTCTGATGAGGATGATAAGTATTAATGAAGCAAGTATTTTTAGCATTGCTTGTTGTGGATGTATTTCTATTTATTTTTATTTATCTTTTTTTTGATAGAACATGGTTGCTTAATTCTCAGATTGCTTTCCTATCTTCTTCTCTTGTGATGATAGCTTCTATGTATTCCTATAGAAATATGGTAAACAAAGGTGTGAGTGCAGGTGCTGTTACGGATGATGGAAGGGATACTTTAGATAAATTGGAAGATCCTTATGACTTGTATGATGAAGGTGAGGACGTTAAAGAAGAAAAAGCTGAAGAAGAAAAATTGCTGGTAGATGTTGTTAAAGAAGAACGTGCTAATTTGAAAAAAAATAGACGATCTATTTGGGAAACAACAAAAGATACAAAAGCCTCATTTTCTTTTTATCGTTTGTCTGCTTATGCAGCATTGGTCTTAGGCTTTTTTTATTTGAATAGTAATGCTATACTCGCTTTAACGCCGTATTTATTGTTTTTGAGTCTTCCCCCCATTATTATACTTTATGTATTAATTAAAAATAAATAGTAACAATATTTATTATAGAATAATTATAAATTAAATATAGTATATTAATTACTTAACTAGTTTTTATTATTAATCTATTTTTTTATGCATAGTTTGTTAGTATAAGTACTATGAATAGATTATTAGAAGAACAGATAGAACAAGTTTATGGTAAAGAGTTTGACTTATCAAACATAGATGAAAATATAGAACTTCTAATTTCTAAAATTAATACAACTTATAATAATTTTGAATATAAAGTTAAACAAAACAATGTCCTGTTTGAAGAAGAAGAAAATATAGTTTTTACCATAGGTATGCAAGCAGGTGTTTTACGCGCAAATAAAAAGTTTTTTAAAACCTTTGGCTTCGAAGACTTGAGCGATTTTAAAAAAGATTACTCTTGTATATGTGAATTATTTATTGAAGAAGAAGGTTATTTAAAAGAGACAAATAATAAAAGTCATTGGACCGACCCCATTACCAAAAATCCTGATCACCGACATAAAGCGCTTCTAAGAGATGCGACTGGTAAGAAAAAAAGTTATGCAGTTTTTTTAAAAGAAGTCAGTATAGAAAATGGTTCATTAAAGATTTGTACTTTTACAGACATTACTGAGTTAGAAGAAGCGATGCAAGTTTCAAAAAAATCAGAAGAGATTAAAGCCGTATTTATGGCGAACATGAGTCATGAAATTCGAACACCGATGAATGGGATTGTAGGTTTTACGAATTTACTTTTAGGAACAGAAGTCTCAGAACAACAAAAAGAGTTTCTGGATCTTATAAATGAATCATCAACAACTTTAAGTAAGATAGTTGATGACATATTAGACTTTTCTAAAATTGAAAGTGGTAGCTTAGAATTAAATTTTGAAAACATTAATGTTTTTACAGATTTCTATTCAGTTATTTCTCTGTTTAAAAGAGAAGCGTTAGAGAGTAATATCTCTTATAGAGTTGATATTGACCCTGATATTTCTGAGTCTCTCATGATGGATAAGAATCGTATTGTAAAAGTTCTAAATAATTTAATTTCAAATGCCATTAAATTTACACCTGAAGGTGGTGAGGTTTTTATTGCTATTCAATTGTTAAAGTCAACAAAAAATGATCAACTGATTTCCTTCTCAGTAACAGACACAGGTATTGGGATAAGTCAAAAAGATCTTGAAGATATTTTTAAAGCTTTTATTCAAGCCGATAGTAGTTTTTCTAAGAAGTTTGGAGGGACAGGACTTGGTTTGAGTATTTCAAGATCATTATGTCAGTTAATGCATAGTGACTTATCCGTTAAAAGTATTCTAGGAAAAGGCAGTACTTTCTCATTTGAAATTAATTTTAAAAGATCAACAGCAGAAAATAAACTGAGTACGCTAATTAATAAACAAGCTATTTACTTAGTCGAACATAAGAGTAGAGACTACATTAATGCACGGTATCAATTGGAACATTTTGGTATTAATTTTATTAAGATAGCAGAAAATGAAGTAGTAACCCTCAATAGGCATAATAGTATAGTTATATTATTCAATTACAAAGAGTATTTATCGTTGAGGTTAGAACATAATTTTGTTGTACTTATTGATGACCGAGAAGAGGCTGGGGTATTTGCAAAAAAGTTTGATAACATTTATCATATTAACTCTTTTATTGAGTTTCCTTCAGAGTTATACAGTGCCATTTTAGATTTAAATCATACCTTGCATACCAATAGAAAAAATACCTCTTTTGATTTACATGTTTTAGTAGCTGAAGACTCTCGCCTTAACCGTGTGCTTCTTGATGAGATGTTACAAGAATATGATATTAAAGCAGACTTTGCAAATGATGGAGATAAAGCTGTTGATATGGCGCTTAAAAATTCATATGATCTTATCTTAATGGACATTAATATGCCCAATCTAAATGGTGTTGAAGCTAATAAAATTTTAAAAGCTAAAGGCGTGAGGACACCCATAGTTGCTGTTACAGCTAATGCACTAAGAGGGGACAGAGAACGCTTAGTAAACCTAGGCTTAGATGACTATTTAAGTAAGCCAATTTCTGTTGATTCTCTTTATAATGTGTTACTGAAATACAGTTAACCTTGATTGACATAGACTAAGAGTTTTTGATATAATCACCTTAATATTTTAAACAAGGTAAAAGAATGGCAAAAAGTTTATATGAAACTTTAGGTATTAGTGAAAATGCAAGCGCAGATGAAATAAAAAAATCTTATAGAAAATTAGCTCGAAAATATCATCCCGATGTAAATAAAGATGAGTCTGCTATAGAAAAATTTAAAGAAATTAATGCAGCGTATGAAGTACTCTCTGATAAAAAGAAAAAAGATGAGTATGATATGTATGGAGACCAAATTTTTGGTGGACAAAACTTCCATGACTTCGCTCAAAATCAAGGTGGAAATGTTGATCTTGACGAACTGCTTAAAAACATCTTCGGTGGTGGAGGTGGAGGAGGCTTCGGTGGTGGAGGTTTTGGTGGGCGTTCCATGGATCTTGACCAAAAAACAACCATCATCATACCTTTTGCAGTTTCTATTCTTGGTGGGAAACATCATGTTACTATGACTTCAGATAGTTTTGATATTAAGATACCTGCTGGAATTAAAAATGGTGAAACATTGAGAGTGCGTGGTAAAGGGCATACTGGTATGGGGCAAAAAGGTGACCTACTCATTAAAGTAGAAGTTTCGGCATCACCTACTTTTGAGCGTAAAGAAAATGACTTATATACCTCTATGGATGTTCCCTTAAAAGAGGCATTATTTGGTGGGAAAGTATTGGTTAAGACATCAATTTACGATGATATTACCATTAAAGTTCCACAAAATACTAAGAATGGTCAGAAGTTTAGGGTTAAAGGTAAGGGTGTTACTGATAGAAAAACAGCCTTGTCAGGTAACTTGTACTTAACAGCAAATATTATTTTACCAAATGTTGAAGATTTAGATGAAGATTTAAAAAATATATTAGAAGAGAAATTACCAGAAGGTGAAGTCGCTTCAGAGGAGTAGTCTATGCATAGTTATGATGAACCTGTCTATTTAATCTCTGTTGTATCAACAATGTTAGATATTCATCCACAAACTTTACGACAATATGAAAAGGAGGGCTTAATAAAGCCTTCCCGAACACAAGGACGTATGAGATTATATTCTCAACGTGATATCGAAAAAATTAAATTTGTTTTACAATTAACCAGAAAAATGGGGATTAATTTAGCTGGTGTTGATGTGATTTTGAAGTTAAAAGAACAAATGGATGCGATGAATAATGAGATTAATGGTTTACGAGAAGAACTCTCTAAAGTAAATCGTAATGGTTCTGTTCCCTCTCACAAGGCTGTTGTAACCACAAGCAATTATGAAATGGTAATTTTTAAAGACTAAGTAAACGTCGGTTGAAGCCGACGTTTAAAGAAATAGCTTTACTTAGTCACAAGTAATACTATAAAGCCTTGACGATTCACATAAATACGTTTTGTATGTCCTTTAAAAAGGTTAAAGGCTTTCTTTGCATCTTTAACACTTTCAATACCTCTATTTTCAATTTGTATGATGACATCACCAGCCATGAATCCACTCATATCAGCTTGGCTTCCTTCAAGGACACCTTCGATTAATGCCCCAGTAACACTTTGATCTATTTGATATGTTTTTTTAACCTGTGCTGTTAGTTCAGCTAATCTTAGACCTTCTATTTTAGTTAGGCTACCCAGTATATTAGAAGAACCACTAAGACTACTAAGTGTTAACGTTTTAACATAGGTTTGCTTATCACGTTCTATAGAAAGCTTAATGGTTTCATCAGGAGAAAAAGAGGTAATAATTCGTTGTAAATCACTTGAACTCTTAATCTTTTTACCATTTACAGAGTAGATAAGGTCACCACGTTGTAGTTCTGCTTTCTCTGCAGGAGAATTTACTTGAATATCAGTAACAATGGCTCCTTTTTTATGGTTATAAAGTTTTGCTAATTTAGGGGTTACATCCGATATATTGACCCCCATAAAACCACGACTAACTTTTCCATCTTTTATGAGTTTGGTAACAACATTTCTTACCATATCAATAGGAATAGTAAATCCAATACCGTGGTTTCCCCCAGTTTGAGAGAGTATCGCAGCGTTAATACCAATTAAAGCTCCACGAGAATCAATTAAAGCTCCTCCAGAGTTCCCTGGATTAATAGAAGCATCAGTCTGTATAAAGTTTTCATATTTATTAATACCTACATGACTTTTGTTTAGGGCTGAGACAATACCTTGAGTAACCGTTTGTCCTACACCAAATGGATTTCCTATAGCAAAGACCACATCGCCTAGTTTAACTTCATCTATGGTACTCAACTTAATGGCTTCTAAGTTTTTAGCTTCAATTTTAATAACGGCTAAATCACTGTCTTTGTCTCTTCCAATTACTTTTGCTTTATGTTCCTTGTTGGAACCGTTAACCACAACTGTAATTTCATCTGCCTCTGCTATGACGTGGTTGTTTGTAACGATGTATCCATCATCAGAAACAATAACACCTGAACCTAAGGCATTGTCTTTTTTACTTGGAGCTTGTTGTCTGGGTTGTCCTCGTTGCCCAAAAAACTCTCGAAAAAAAGGGTCATTAAACAGTCTATTATAGGACTGATTATTTTGGACAATGGTTTTAGTAGAGATATTAACAACAGCATTCATAGAGTCTTTAAGTACTTCATGAAAAGAGAGAATCTCATTTTTTCCGTTAGGTAATCTATGTTCTGGATTTGGAGCTGCATTTTCAAAAGTAATGGTTCCAGCTAGTAATGAAGCTGTTAACAATGTAGATAGAAGTATGCTTTTGTGCATTAAAGTCCTTTTTTCTTCAAAAAATATTTTGAAAGTGTTATTATAAAGTTTGAGGGAAAAGGGAAAGGGAGAAATAAATTCTTTATAACAACAACAGTACAATCGAAAATTAAAGGAGGTAATTTTTTCGATGTACATCTTTCATAATCGTATTATAAGAGACTAATGTAAACAAATGGAAAATAAAAAGTTAATCCATAGTTAACAAAGAATGTTAGTACTTTAAGTTGTGAATTTTTAAAGTATTTTCTAAGTCTTCTACTGTATCAATTCCAAAACTTTTTGTTTCAACTTTTACCATAGCAATGTTAAAGCCATGGTATAAAGCACGTAACTGTTCTAACTTTTCTATCTCTTCAAGAGGTGCAGAGGAGAGCTTACAAAAAGTTTCTAAGGATTTTTTAGTAAATCCGTAAATTCCTAAATGACCTTTATAGTCATTAAAATGATGGTCTCGTGGATAAGGAATTTTAGCACGTGAAAAATATAAAGCTTTGTCATCATCTGTCGTAATGAGCTTTACAATATTCGGATCATCAGCTTCAGGGTTACTCATCATCTTATAACATGAGTTCATCATAATTTTTGTATTGTCTTTATTTTGGACGGTTAAATCATAAACAGCCTTAACCACTTCCTCCTCAATAAAAGGTTCATCACCTTGTACATTAATAATGACTTCATCATCATCTAGGTTTAGTTTTTGTGCAGCCTCAAAGATTCTATCTGTTCCTGAATTATGCTCAATAGATGTCATAATAGCTGTAACGCCGTAGGACTTAGCTATGTTTATTACTTCCTCTGAATCAGTAGCAATGGCAACATTATCGATATTTTCAACAGCTTTAGCTGTACGAATTACCATAGGTAGACCAGCAACATCTGCTAGAACTTTATTGGGGAAACGAGAAGAGCCGATACGGGCTGGAATGATAATCATA
>CACVAR010000113.1 GCA_902727905.1 uncultured Sulfurovum sp.
TTGATGCTTTAGTAGAAGGTGACGCTTATGTGGAGTTTACGGAACATATTGAAGTTTTAGAACAGTTACTTTTAAATTATAGACATTTATTAGAATCTAAGGGCTTAACTGACCGTGTATTTGTTCCAAGTTCTTATAGGTTAAATAGGGGATTTGTAGAGAGTTATGATGGCTTTGAGTTCTTTTTAGAAGGGTATTTGAGCTATTTTGAACTAAAACTCATGGAGCAGATAGCTGAGTATAAACCTTTTGTCATTCATATGCATACATCAAAATTTAATCTAAAAGTACAAGAACGCTTTGCAGAGCTTGGTATTGAACTGGAGAATGATGCTTATGTGCAGTTTGATTTACAGAGTAAAACTCTTATAAAGTCTGTGAAAAATGAACAGCTTATTAAAGCTGAAGTATTAGCTGTCGAGGAGCGTTTAGCACAAATACCACTGTTACTTGAAGCAGTACAAAAGATGGTGAACTCTGGGATTTCAGCTGATGACATTGTAGTGATACTGCCAGATGAGAGTTTTAAAGATACGGTACAACTTTATGATAAACTCAACAACTTTAACTTTGCGATGGGTTCAGACTATAACAAAACAAAAGCCTATAAACAGTTAGAGAGTATTTACAAGCATTGGCAAGTTTTCTCTGATGAGTCTCAGTTTTTATTGAAAAAATATGAGATAAAAGTGGAAGAAGTTAACAAAATAAATTTAACAGATAAACAAAATATTGAGCAGTTTTTTGTGATTTTAGAGGCACTTAACTTAGCTAAAAAACGACCTGAAGTTTTAGAAAATATGACACAGTTCAAGCAAGTTTTTTCAACAGATTTAATGAACGTGAAATCATGGATGTTTCTTTGGCTTAAAAAGCTTTCACAACTTACGCTTGATGATGTGAGAGGGGGAAAAGTTACGGTTATGGGAGCTTTAGAAACCAGAGGGGTTTCGTTTAAAGGTGTTGTGGTTGTGGATTTTAACGATGGTATTGTTCCAAGTATTCCAGCTAAAGATAATTTTTTAAATTCCTCACTTAGAACTTTTGCAAAGTTACCTACAAAGAACGACCGTGCAGCTTTACAAAAACAGCTTTACAAACGTATTTTGGAACAGGCTGAAACTTCTACCATTATCTATTCGAAGTCCAATAATAAAGCACCAGCTTCCTACCTTTATGAATTGGGACTGGGTATAGGAAAAGATAAAGTAGCCAATATGGAGTTACTCTACAATGAACCAAGTATGATAGTGGAAATTGAAGATCCAGTTATGAGACATTTTGATGCTACAGCCATTACATGGTCAGCCACAAGGCTTAAAACTTTTCTAACTTGTAAACGAAAATACTACTATAACTATGGTTTAAATTTAAAAGCTA
>CACVAR010000114.1 GCA_902727905.1 uncultured Sulfurovum sp.
TTAATTTAAAAACAACCCGTAACTTTGACAATGGGTTAGAGTTTACTTTAGGAGTAGACAATGCATTTGACAAAGCATACGCAAACACAAATACTTACAATGACCTTGTTCTCATTAGTGGTGGAGATACCATGCTTATTAATGAACCAGGTCGCTATATGTATTTAAATGCTAAATATCAGTTTTAAAACTGATACTAGGCTTTAAAAGGCACAAGCGTCAACTTAACAGTAAGATTAGCTTTTGCTTTACCCTTAACAATAAAAACATCCCCACCAGCTTCAAATCCAAGCCCTATCTCTACCTCTGCTTTTTCAATACTCATTTCTTTGTTTAACTCATCGAATGTATTTTTAAGAGGAGAAACAACTTTTTTCAAAAGAGGTACGATAATATCAATATTTTCATCTACTTTGTCAGCAGCTCCACCTGATATTTGCTCTATATCATTCTCTGAATTTTCTATCTCTATTAGCGTTCCATCTTTAAGTTTTATTAATTCTGATGCCATTTAATTTTCCTTTTAATATAATTTTTCGATTCATTAATATTGTACATGAGCCCACCAGTATGTGCCTATATTATATGTTTTCAGTACCTTAACTCTATCTCCTTTTATCACATCAGATAACCCGTTTCCAAAATAAGGTTCATCCTTCAAAGATAATTGACTTGTAATAATTTGATGACTATCAATAAAACTAAATGGTTCTATATGCTCATTTGATTCAAAATGTTGTTCTTCCCATTTTCCATCAAAATACTCACCTAAATAGATCCAACCTTTTCTATTAGAATACTTTCTTTTATTAGGCTTTTCTTGAGCACTTATTTCTCTATATTTATCTTCTAATTTCATATCTATAGGTTGTTTCTGTCTACGTTGTAATTTAAACAAATCTCTATAAAAACTAGGATTTTTAGGATTAAGTTCTACTGCTTTTCTATACATTTGTATTGTCTCGTCAAATTGATTATTCTTAAAATACGCCATCCCCATTTTATGATATATCTTAGCTGTAGGGTTTATTTTTATAGCTTGTTTATAAGCTTTAACTGCCTTAATATATTTTTTTTGCTTATGATATGCTATCCCTATATAATAATATGCCATCATATTTTCTGGATGTTGTTTGATTATATTTTGATACACTTGAACTGCTTCACTATACTTTTTTGTTTTTCTATACATCTCAAAAATTTGGATATAAGGACTTTCATTAATAAAGGAAGAATTACCTATGTAAGTTTTAGAAGTATCATAAATAATTGGTTGTGCAGTATCATAAATAATTGGTTGTGCAGTATCATAAATAATTGGTTGTGCAGTATCATAAATAATTGGTTGTCTAGCATAATTATTTTTAAAATTAATATCAATAATTTTTTGATAAATTTCTAAAGCTTTATTGTTCTGATTAGTGTATCTATAGATATCTCCTAACTTTTGATATAGAACTATATCTTCTGGATTCTTTTTAATTTGCTCTTTAAAATACTCTATGGCTTTGTTATACTCTTTAGTCTCTTGATAAATTGATAAGATGTCTTGATAAGAGTTAATATAACGATTAGATGAAGAAGGATTAATCTCAATTACTTTCTTATACATCACTAATGCATTATTATAATCCTCTTTACTTCTATATATAATCCCTAAACTGCTATAAGCATTAACATCTCTTGAGTTCTTTTGAACCTGCTCTTTAAAATACTCTATGGCTTTGTCATACTCTTTAGTCTCTTGATAAATTGATAAGATGTCTTGATAAGAGTTAATATAACGATTAGATGAAGAAGGATTAATCTCAATTATTTTCTTATACATCACTAATGCATTATTATAATCCTCTTTACTTCTATATATAATCCCTAAACTGCTATAAGCATTAACATCTCTTGAGTTCTTTTGAACCTGCTCTTTAAAATACTCTATGGCTTTGTTATACTCTTTAGTCTCCTTATAAATACCTAAAATATCACTATATAAACCTTCATCTTCTACATAATATATATTATTACCATAGTTCGATTGATACTTATATGCTTCACTGATTTTAGAATCTACTTCAATTACTTTCTTATAAATCTCTAAAGCCTTATCATAGTCTTTCTGTAGTCTATAAAGATGTCCTATACTTTGATAGACATTCATATTTTTTAAATCCTTCTTAAAAAGTTCTTCAAAATATATAATGGCTTCATCATACTTTTTTGTTTTTTGGTAAATTGATAATATCTTTTGATAAGAATTACTATAAAGATTAGATACAGAAGGATTAATCTTAATTATTTTCTTATACATAACTAACGCATTATCATAATCGTTACTCTTTTGATATATAGATGCTAAACTTGTATACGCACCTATATCTTTTGAATCCTTCTCAACCTGTTCTTTAAAATACTCTATGGCTTTGTCATACTTTTTAGTCTCTTCATAAATACCTAAAATATCACCATACAGACTTGGAGATCCATAATAAACTATACTTGCAAAATCATATTGATAAGTATATGCTTGGCTAACTTTAGAATCTACTTCAATTACTTTCTTATAAATCTCTAAAGCTTTATCGTAGTCTTTCTGTAGTCTATAAAGATGTCCTATACTTTGATAGACATTCATATTTTTTAAATCCTTCTTAAAAAGCTCTTCAAAATATATAATAGCTTCATCATACTTTTTTGTTTTTTGGTAAATTGATAGAATATTTCTATATACATGACGTTTTTTATCATCATTTATTATTTCTTTTTGATGTATGCTTAAAGCTTTTTGATAAAAAGTCATTGCTTCTTTGTAGTTACTATTAAATTTATATATATCCCCTAAACTCTTACAAGCATTAAAATTATCATGAGATATATTCTCAAAAAAAGATATTATCTCTGGCATAGTATCACCTTTTGAGTATTTCTTACCTCTCTCTTTTTCTTGTCCTGAAAGTCTTTTATACATAGCAATAATACTTTGATAAGTGCTTACATCTTCTGGGTCAACTTTAATTGCTCTTTTATAAAACACCATTGTTTCTTTAACATTATCATTATTATAAGCGATATCTGCATGGTTGATATATCCATAAAACTTTAAGTTTTTAAATAATCTCTCCTTTTGCTTTAATTTCATTACTTCTAATGTATCTAACCAAAGCTGTTTATCAAAGTTCTCTTTTCTAACATTAATAATCAAATGAATTAATGCACTGTTTTGCTTTAATAACTCTTCTTTAATTTTGTAAGAGCTTTTTAAATTGCTATTAATAATCTCTTCATCCATAGTATCTGGAATAAAATATTTACTATCCTCATCAAAGTAAACAGGCTTTTGAATTTTCATGTTATTCAATCGTTCATCAATATTTGCTGTAGAAAGTTCTATTTGAAGTTGATATTTTTTCTTCTCTTCTTCTGATTTTTGCTTTTCAAAATACATATTAACCAAAACTATCACTACTAAGCTAATTATTAATAAAGAAACAAGTAAAAGTTTAATGACCTTAGATTGCCCTTTTTTTCTCTCTTCCTCTAATTTGAACTCCTGTTCTTCCTGAATACTCAATCGTAAATACTCACTTTCATCGGAAGTCAAATCTATAGGCTTAGAAGCCCATTCTGTAGCCTCTCTTAGAACTTCACCTTTTAAAAGTGCTGAGTTGGCTCTATTTAACTCTATCCACCTTTGTAAATCTTTAGCAAAGGGTCTATCTATCTTACTCATACTCTCATCTAACCAAGTTTGATTAAAAAGCTGTTGGTATATTTTATTAGTATAAACTAATACACCATCCTTCTCTTTAACTAACCCTGATAATTTAAGATAAATCTGTTCAAAACTACTATCATCAGCCAAAATTATTTCGTCTGAAATAATTTTACCAATCAGATAAAGCATCCCAATACTATAAGATTCATTACTCAAAATTCTATTTTGAATATTACTAATATTAATCTCTTTAAAATTTTCTTTAATAAATAATATATCTATTATTTCGTCGATATCTTCTAGTCTTGTCAGAGGATTTTCTACAATATAATCTAATATCTTTTGGGTCAAGTAAGGAGTTCCCGAAGTCCATTCAAAGATTTTCTCTAAGATATCTTTTCTATTCAAAGATTGATTTTCTAAACCTTCCATCAAAGGATACGCTTCTTCTAATTGGAACTGTTCTATCTTAACACTAGAAGCAATATTAAAAGGTGTTCGAGTAGAATCTCGCATTAAATCTTCAGGAGTAGCCACCCCAAATAATGCGAAGGATATTCTATTATAACGTTTGTCTTCACTTCGCAGATTATAAAAGGTTCGTATAACAGCAAAAAAATCATCAGCAGAAAAATCTTTTTTAATACCTAAAATAGAATCAATCTCATCTATAAATATAACTATGTTATACTCGCCATCTTTTAACACAAATCTATCCAAAGTTTTTGCGAAACGATTAATTACAGTCAGTTTTTCATTTTCATCCCACCAATCAGCAAACTCATCTTCATCAAGCTCTAACTCATCAATAATATAAAGTAGAAAAGAAAAATACCACTCATCTGCCGTTATATCATCACTACCTATAGAAGTTAGGTCAATATTGACACAACTGTAACCCTCTTCTTCTAACTTTGTAGAAGTCTGTACACGTAATGAAGACTTCCCTACTTGTCGTGCATTTAACACATAACAGTACTTCCCTTCTTTTAAATAATGATACAGTTTGTCATCTGCTTCTCTTTTGATATATGACTTTGAATCAGCAGGAAGTGAACCACCTACTTGATAAAATTGTTTATTCATATTTATAATCCTTTATATCAAACTTATAAATTTTTACTAAAAAATTCTCTATATAACTCACAAGAAAATATAGGCTTATTTAATACATTTTTAATTAACCCTGTTGCTTCTAAAATATAACAACTTGCATCTTCATTACAACTCTCTCCATTAAGTATTGATTGAAGTAGCTCCACCAGTTTTTTATTCTCTTTAAGTATCCAAAGATATCGCCTCATATGATCAGAAAAAATACTTCCTTCTTTGTAAGCATTCGAGACAATTTGAGAAAAGCTCTGTTTTTCGTCAACCATTGTAAACAAAACTTTCCTACTTAAAAAAGGATGTCCACCTATAAAGCTCATAAACTCGTTTAATTCATAATCACTTAATACAAGACTATGTCTTTCTGCTAACTCTTTAACTTCATCTTTATTAAAAGCTTGAAGTTCAATGCCCAAACCCACATTATGAAATGGTGATTGATTAATGCTTGTAATTCCTAAAAGGGGCTCAGTAGAATGAGAAAGTAAAATTTTCAAATTTTCCCAATTGACATCTTGTTTTGCTTTCTCATGCCAAGCACGAATGAGTCCAAAAAAACTATCAGACACATCAGCATATTCAAATAACCTATCAGCCTCATCAATAGCTAAAACAAGAGGTTTATCAAGTTGGGACAATAGTTTTTGCATAAATTTTGTTGCTTTTGTCATAGGTGTTAATTTTTTAAGTATTTTTTTATTGATTTTAACTTCTATGTCCAATTCATCAGCAATAGTTTCATATATATATTCTAACAACTCTTCCAAATCAGATAACAGTGAAATATCAAACTCTTGAAAATTAAATGATACAACAGAATAGTTCTGCTCATTTGCTTTTACAATAAGTCTAGCAAGAAGAGAAGTTTTACCATATTGTCTCGGAGCTTTTATCCTAATAAGTGAATATTTATCACATAAGTTAGCATAGCACTTAGCATCATCTTTTCTCTCTATATAGTTTTGGGAATCAAGTGGTACAGTACCTGTTGGCTGTTCTAGAATAAGTGGAGCATTAGGAACGGGGACATCTGTATCTTGTAAAACTAAAGTTTCTGTAGATTTTTCTAATGCTTTCTCATCAGCTATAGTATTTGAAACTATCTCAACTATTTTTTCAGTATCTTCCTCACTTTTCCAAATTAACTGCTGAATTTTATCTATCTGCTTTAATAGTTCATAGTTAATATTTTTATCAAAAGGAAGATTAACTCTTACAGGTAATATTACAGGAAAATCAGAGCCATTTTGAAGTTCTTTGATTATTTTTACTTCTTCTAAAACCATTTCACTTTTTAATGAATTTTCAGAAAGTAGAAGTAAAAAGTATTCACAATCTAACAACTCATTCTTTATTCTTCCTAACCAATCTTCTCCCATTGTTATGTCAGTTTTCGCTAAAAAAGTTTTATATCCCAAAATATTTAACTCTTTTACAAAACTCCTAGCTAAACTTATATCAGGCTCTCTATGAGCAGAAGATATAAAAACTTTAGGAATGTAGTTTTGTTTTTTAATCAGATTTCTAGGTATATCTTTCCAAATAGTTTTTAAATTCTCAATAGAAATAGCAAAACCATCTTGAGTTCCTTTTTTTGTACTAATCACACCTAATACTTTTGAACTTGTTTTACAAATTAAAGGAGAGCCACTATAGCCTTTTTCTAAAGTATGATTATCATCTATATCTAATTCCCATCCAGCAATAGACTTAGACGGAGTTGGTCTAAATGTTACCTTTGCATCCAATCTACAAGAAATTGGTTTATAAATATAATCATTATTTTTATAAATAAAAGTCTTATAGCCTCTAATTTCAAACTCATTACAGTCTCCCTCTAGAAGGGGTAAGGGTTCTCGATCTATTTGAGCTTTTAAGACAGCTAAGTCAAGTCCATTACTAGAACCTATATAAATTATTTTTGCGTTTACAGAATCTACTAACAATGTTTTAGGAGTATCCTCTACAACATGAGCACAAGTTACAATATAACTATAGTTTCGTTCCTTTCGAATTACAAAGCCTGTACCAAAACTATCATCTTGACTATTGGTGATAAGTACTACTGGATTATGAGAACTTTTTGTCATTAAGTAACCTCCTCCCTTTGTATTTCCATATACTGAACTATTATAAAGAAATAAAGTCATATTAATATAAATTATATTTTTAATAAAAATATTAAATTAAATCAAAAGTTTATTTTTATTATTTATTATTACTAATCAATACTAGTATGTAAGAACTAAAGTCAAAATTAATGAACTAGGTCGTTATATGTATTTAAATGCTAAATATCAGTTCTAATGGCTAAACGTTCCAGACTCTAAGTGAGACAAGAACTCCTCTTTACTCATAGAGTCTGGAACCTTCACTACTACATTTCCTAAACGTGCTTTATTTGCAGGGAGTTCGTCTTCGGTATAAAACTTACTGTCATCTAAATACTTATAGGTAATTACAGGTTCGGATTGAACCCAGTCTTCAGCTAAGAAAGTTCCTTTCTCTGGCTGAAACTGAGTCATATTATTTCTTTCATGATTGAACTTTTGAAGTTCTATACGGGTAATAAATTCTTCTT
>CACVAR010000115.1 GCA_902727905.1 uncultured Sulfurovum sp.
TCTCTAAAAGTTCGTTAGTTAAGTCAGCAGCATCTTTAAGTGCTTTTGCTGACTCATGAGATCTAAAGATGGTTACGGTTTGTGCTAATTGATTACGCCAAAGTGGCACGGTGTTTACAAGTGTTGAAGAGATTTTGTTGATAAGTGATTTATCATTTTCTTGAATAAGTCTAATACTTGGAAGTGATTGCATCGTAACTTGACGAGAAAGTCTTAAGTCATGAACACGACGCTCTAGGTCATCTGAAAATCCTCGAACCTCTTTGAGTTCTTGGATTGCCATCATCTCTCCAGATTCTGCTTTACTAGTATAGTCTGGTAGAACTTGCTCTTCTAACTCTTTCTTTTTAATCTCTCCAGCTTCTATGTAGAGTTCTAGTTTTCTAAAGTAGTCTAAGTTTGCTTCATAGAGTTTATCTAAAGAAACTACATCTTTCATGAGGGTACTTTTATGGGTTTCAAGATTATTTGAGATTTCATCTATTTGGTCACGAACATCCTCATAACCTTGCATGAACTTAACCAATGGCTTTGTTCCACCAAAAAGTTTAGAGTACCATGGTAGTTTTTTGTTAGGGTTTAACTCTTCAATGTCAAAACCTTTAATAGTAGCAACCATTTCATTAAGAACAGCACCTGCTGCTCCTGTGTCTTTGTTTTTTACTCCATCGATCATTCTATTAGAAATATCATCAAGCTCTTCTTGTGCTGAAGCACCAAAGTAGATAATAGAGTTTCTGTCATTAAAGTCTAATTCACTAAGGGCTACTTCAAGTTGGCTTTTTTCATTTTCTTGAATAGCTGAGAGGTTGTCACTTTGTTCTTCTATTGTTGCTTCTATAATTTCTTTTGTTTTTGTTTCCATATTTTGTTCCTTATTTTTTAATTTTTGATTTGTTGTTGCAGTACATCAATGTTAACATCGAGATCAAATTCATTGTTCTTTTTTAAGCGTGCTAACTCTTTGTCAAATTTAATTTCAACATCATTGAGTAATTGGTGAAGTTTCTCTTTTGTTTCACCTTTAATGTCAGCTTCATCCATAGAAGTGTAAGAGTTGGTTACTTTTTCTAAACCATCAAGGTAGACCAGTAAGAACTTTCGTGCAACACGAATGTCTTTAGGATCTTCTTGAATGGTTTGAATAATATGTTCAGCTTTTTTAGTAGCCAATGAGAGTTTGTCTTTAAGGACTAAATCTTTAAAGTCATTACTCATATGTGATTCAATGCCTGAGAGTTTGGTTTTAGCATCTGTAAGTGTTTTTAAAACCAGTTCAGCTGAGACATCGCCAATATTTTCTAGTTTGTCTGTTCTTGGGTCTAATCCATAGTATAAGATATACCCCACCACAGCAATTGCAGACAAGAAA
>CACVAR010000116.1 GCA_902727905.1 uncultured Sulfurovum sp.
GAACTTTTAGAGCAATTAAAAGAAAAAGGTTTTTATGCAGGTATTAACTTAGCTAACATTGATGCTCAGTTTAAAAACGAGATACTTGTAACAGTTACAGAAAAAAGAACAAAAGAGCAGATGGATGCGCTTGTACGTTCAATTGGAGAGGTACTATGAGTAATAAAATGAAAACTATTTTTGATAAATCTCAAAATAGTAGAAAAGGTATAAGTTTACCACCATTAGATGTAGATGTTAATAGTAAAATTGATAGTAAGTTTTTAAGAGAAGAGAAGGCAAAACTTCCAGAAGTAAGTGAGTTTGATGTTATTAGACATTTTACAAACTTATCTAACAAAAATATGTCTATTGATAAAAACTTTTATCCTCTAGGTTCTTGTACCATGAAGTACAATCCAAAAATTGCTGAACGTGTGGCGAATCTTGATGGGTATTTAAACCTACACCCTCATGTGGTTACCAATAACTTTAACGAAGATGTTCAGGGCTCATTAGAAACCATTGATATGCTTGAAAAAAGTTTATGTGAAGTGACAGGTATGAGTAAATTTACCACAACACCTCAAGCTGGAGCGCATGGTGAGATGCTTGGAATTATGATGATTGATAAATATCATAAAAGTAAAGGTGAAAAAAGAAAATATGTCATTGTTCCTGACTCTTCACATGGTACAAATCCTGCAACAGCTGCAATGGTTGGCTATGAAGTTATTACCATTAAGTCTGATGAAAATGGTGCGATTGATTTTGATACCTTTAAAGAGAAGATGAGTCATGATGTGGCTGCAGTCATGTTAACAGTACCAAATACCTTAGGTATGTACAACAAACGTATTAAAGAGCTTTGTGAAGTTGCTCATGAGTATGATGCTCTAATGTATTATGATGGTGCAAACATGAATGCTATTATGGGTGTTGTTAGACCTGGAGACATTGGTTTTGATGTTATTCATATTAATGTTCATAAAACTTTTGCGACACCACATGGTGGTGGTGGACCGGGTTCTGGTCCAGTAGGCGTAAATGATAAGTTAAAAGTGTTTTTACCAGACTTAGGCATAAAAAAAGAGAATGATATGTATGAGTTCACCTCAGGTGGTGTTAACTCTATAGGAAAAATATCGCCATTCTTTGGAAATTATGGTATCTCTTTAAGAGCTATTACTTATATGACTGTACTTGGTTCAAACGGTATGAAAAACTCTTCTTCTAAGGCTGTGTTGAATGCCAACTATTTAAGAGTAAGACTCAAAGACCATTTTGATGTACCTTTTGCTGGTATGTGTATGCATGAGTGTGTATTAAGTGCTAAAACTTTGGCTAAAAAAGGGGTAAATGCAATGGATA
>CACVAR010000117.1 GCA_902727905.1 uncultured Sulfurovum sp.
TAAGAGTAGTAAAAAAAGGTATTTTTTCATAAGTAGTACTTTGTTTTAAGATAATTCCGAATTATACTTAACATGCCTTAAAGTGCATGAATTAAAAAGAGAAAAAGGTAGGGTTAACAAAACCCTACGCAAACCCTTTCAACTCGCCTTCAACCTTAGCCATTTTCTCACTAGCATCAGCCAAAGCTTGTCTGTTTTCAACAATTACTTGTTCAGGAGCATTCGCAACAAAACGTTCGTTATTTAACATGCCATTTAACTTATTGATCTCTTTTTCAAGCTTCTCTTTTTGCTTTGTAAGTTTCCCAATAATCGCCGACATGTCCACATCATCCGTAGAGATATACGTTTCTAAGTTATCAGATATATCAGATATAAAAGATTTAGATAATATAGTTTCAGTAATTTTATTTCTAGATTGAATTGTAATGTTTTCTACTTTTCCAAGTTTTTCAATAAATGGTTTCATCATCCACTTATCATTAATATCAGATAATAATACAATCGCTTTTTCAATCTTCTGGTTACCTTTATCAATTAATGTCTTACAACGTCTAACTGATACAATCGCTTCCATAATTAAATCAAATTTCTTGATAATATCTTCATCTACTTTAGCCTCTTCAGGGTAAGCTTGAACCATGATTGATTCAGAGTCTTCTAACTCACCTTCTGAAAGTCTTCGGTAAAGGTTTTCAGTAATAAACGGCATAAACGGATGAAGCAATTTCATCGACGCTTTAAAGATACTTCCAAGCTCAGCTACCGAAGCTTTATCTGCTTTAGAAAGCTCAATTCCCCAGTCACAGAATTCACCCCATAAGAAACGGTACAGTACGGTTGCAGCATCGTTAAATCGGTATACATCCATAAATCCACGTGTCTCTTTAACAGCCAAGTTAAATCGTGACAACATGTATTTTCCAAGAGGTGTTTGAATGTTCTCTGGATTTAAGTCATCAAAATGCTCTTGGTTTAACTGTAAAAAGTTCGTTGCATTAAAGAGTTTGTTCGTAAAGTTACGACTCTGCTCCAACTTGTCTTCACTCAGTTTAATGTCACGTCCTTGAACAGCCAATACAGCCAAGGTAAATCTAAGTGCATCCGTAGAGTACTTCTCAATGGTCTCTAAAGGATCAATAACATTTCCTTTAGACTTAGACATTTTTTCCCCATGCTCATCTTTTACAAGTGCATGTAAATAGATGTCTTTAAATGGAAGCTCACCTGTAGTGTTCTCACCCATCATTAACATACGTGCTACCCAGAAGAAAAGAATGTCAAACCCTGTAACGAGTAAGTTATTTGGATAGAAGTTTTTCATGTCATCTTCATTCCAAAGTTCCCCTTTAAAGGCTTCATCATTTCCCCAACCCAGTGTTGAGAATGGCCATAGACCTGAAGAGAACCAAGTGTCTAGTACATCTGGGTCTTGGTGAATCTTTTCAGAGTTACATTTTGGACAAACATGAGGAGCATCACCCTCTTCAACCCACTCATGGTCACAGTCATCACAGTAAAATACAGGAATCTGATGCCCCCACCATAACTGACGCGAAATACACCAGTCACGTAGTTCACCCATCCAAGCATTGTATGAATTAATCCAATGGCTTGGGAAAAACTCTGCTTCACCATTGTTTACTTTTTCAATCGCAGAAGCTGCAAACTCTTTTTTTACAAACCACTGTTTAGAGATGTACGGTTCAACAATGTTCTTACATCGGTAACAATGCCCAACTTGATGCGCGTGGTCTTCTATCTTCACCATAAATCCAGCTTCGTCTAACTTCGCCACAATGATTTCACGAGACTCTAAACGCTCTAAACCTTGAAGTTCTCCACAATGTTCGTTAAGAAATCCTTTGTCATCAAAAATGGTAATAAACTCTAGGTCATGACGCTTTCCAACTTCGTAGTCATTCGTGTCGTGTGCAGGGGTAACTTTTACAAACCCTGTTCCAAACTCCATGTCCACATGACTGTCACCAATAATCTCAACTTCACGGTCAATCAATGGCAATTTAATCTTTTTACCTATCAAAGCGTTATGACGTTCATCATCAGGGTGAACCATAACAGCCGTATCGCCAAAGTAAGTCTCTGGACGTGTTGTTGCCACCGTAATATTCCCCGAACCATCAGCCAATGGGTAGTTAATGTGGTACATTTTCCCCATATGGTCTTCATGCTCAACTTCAATGTCCGACAAAGCACCATCATGCGTACACCAGTTAATCATGTAATTTCCACGAACAATAAAGCCATTGTCATACATCTGTTTAAATGATTTTTTTACAGCATTCCCAAGACCTTCATCCATGGTAAAACGCTCACGTGACCAAGCTGGACTTACCCCAAGTTTTCTAAGCTGACCCGTAATGGCATCTTGAGAGTTCTCTTTTTGCAACCAAGCTCGTTCTAAAAACCCTTCACGACCTAACTCTTCTTTCGTCGTTCCCTCAGCCAAAAGTTGTTTTTCAACAACGTTTTGAGTCGCAATACCAGCATGGTCAACCCCTGGTTGCCACAATGTTTTGTACCCATCCATTCTTTTGTAACGCACAATAATGTCTTGAAGTGTAAAGGTCAAAGCATGACCAATATGTAATCTACCCGTAACATTCGGTGGTGGCATCATAATGGTAAAATGCTTATCAGGTTTCTGAATAGACTTGTTACCCTCTATCTCAAAATAGTTTCTCTCTTCCCAAAGTTTATAGTAACGCTCTTCTATCTCTTTTGGGTTGTATACGTTCTTTTTAGTAGTTTCGCTCATATTGTAAATCCATCATTTTATAATTGTCGCGATTATAGCTAAAAGGTGCTTTTGAACCCCCTAGCTGTATTTCTCCTCCAACCTACCCACTTCATCTATCATCTCTTGTACACTTTCTTTTAATTCAGAACCCATTCGTTTGTACTCTGTAGGGTATTCATCTTGCATAAAATACATTAGGGTATAATAAACTGGTTTGAACTCTGATTTTAATTTTGAATGTTTCGTAAAAAGTTCATAAAGACTTTTTATTTGTTTTTTTGAAATTAATAATAAAAAATATTCTGTTATTTGAGTAAAAAACTTTAAATACTTATACTTATCCAAAACGTTTTCAATATTTTTTATAGATTTATAATAATTTTCATTCCATAATAAACATGTAGCATTCAAAATTACACTATCTATTCTAAATCCATATTTTGTTGCTTCCCAGGATAAATTTAAAGATTTTTCTTTTTCAATAGCTAAGCTATAATATAAAAGTGCTAGATTGAAATAGCCACCATTACTTTGAGGAGCATTTAATATTGCTTTTTCAAAATACTCAATCGCTTTGTCATACTCTTTTAAATCACAATATGTAAGACCAATATTATTATAAGCTTGAATATCTTTTGGATGTATTTCTATTGCTTTTTCAAAATACTCAATCGCTTTGTCATACTCTTTTAAATCACAATATCTAAGACCAATATCATTATAAGCCTGAGTGTCTTTTGGATGTATTTCTATTGCTTTTTCAAAATACTCAATCGCTTTGTCATATTCTTTTAAATTGCGATATATATAAGCAATATTATTATATGCCTGAGTACCTTTTGGATGTATTTCTATTGCTTTTTCAAAATACTCAATCGCTTTGTCATACTCTTTTAAATTGCGATATATATAACCAATATTATTATAAGCCTGAATATCTTTTGGATATACATTTATAGCTTTTTTAAAGTATTTTATTGCATTATTATACTCCTTTAAATCCTTATATACATAACCAATATTATTATATACTTGAAGATTCTTCGGATATCTAAATTTAACTTTTTTAAAATATTTTATCGCATTGTCATACTCTTTTAAATCCCTATATATATAACCAATATTATTATATGCTTGAATATCTTTAGGGTATATACTTATAGCTTTTTCAAAATATTTTATCGCATTGTCATACTCTTTTAAATCCCTATATATATAACCAATATTATTATATGCTTGAATATCTTTAGGGTATATACTTATGGCTTTTTCAAAATATTTTATCGCATTGTCATATTCTTTTAAAGCATTATACACATAACCAATATTATTATATGCTTGAATACCTTTAGGATATATACTTATGGCTTTTTTAAAATACTTGATTGCCTTATCATATTCTTTTAGTTCACTATAAATATAACCTATATTATTATAAGGTCTAACATCTTTAGAATCAATAAGGATAACCTTTTGAAGATATTGAATTGCCAAAGAATATTTTTTCTCTGTTCTATAAACATCACTAATCTCCAAATAATCTTGAATATTATTAGAGTTATGATCTATATTATTCATACTTTTTTCTTTAATCAATACTTGTTCAGCTAAACTAGAATTCTTAATCTTTAAATACTCTTTAGTTTCAAATAAAACCTGATACTCCAGAGTCTCATCTTCAACCATATAAGCCAATGCTTCCCCCATATAAAAAGCACCACTTAAATTCATCTCACCATTTTGTACCATTTCAATATGTTGATAAGCTCTATCCTTCAACTCAGCAGGAGTACACCAAACATCTAAAAACTTAACCAGCCACTTAATATGGTCTTTATTTTTATTTCGTCCATTTCGCATCAAATACCAAATATTAAAGAAACGCTCTTTAAGCTGGTAAATATTTACCTTGGAACATATATGTTCACTCTCTATAAAATAAGACTTTTCTAACTCTAAAAGATAAACTTTTAATTCATCCTCTGTAGTTCGTGTTTTTTTCTTGAGTTCTTCAAAAGTTATACCATCCCATGCCATAGCTATTTCATGGGCTATTCTTTGTGAGTCTGGAGATAAATCATCCATACGATGTTTATACAAAGTAGTCACTTGGTCTAAAATATATTCTAAATCTTCAAAAATATCTGTATTTTCTTCATTTATGAGTATCTCAAATATAATCATCATTGTTCTTGGCACACCACCAGTAAGTCGTTTTATGATTTCTATACGCGAACTATCATATGTTTCATTTTCATCACCATGTAATTTTATTAATGTATTAAATAGGTTCTCTGTATCTTTACTATTTAAACCTTCTAAATTAATAATCTTAAAAAATTCAAAAAATGGTTTATCATGTTTGTAGGTATTATCAATGGCTAGGGATGAAGCTGTAATAATTTGAAGCTCTGTACCATGTAAAATATCACGTAAAGCTTTTACTTCATTCTCTCTAAATTTTTTGAGTATATCTTGAAAATTATCCATAAGTAGTAAAAGCTTTTTACCATTTTGTTTTAATGCTTCTTGAATAACATCAAAACAATTATCTGTATCCTCTCCTATGGCTTGATCTATCTGTTCAGCTATACCTGTAAAACCTTCTTGCTCATCTAAAAGATCAGCTACCACTTCCCATAAGTTACAAAAAGAGACTATATTATACTGCTCTTCTGAAAAACGAATAGGGATTAGATGAGAGAGTTCAGGTAACGAGTTTACTTCATATTCTAAACGTAAAAGTAGAGTCGTTTTACCCATTCCCCTTTGAGCTGTAATTAGAAAGTTTTGAGAAACCTCATCTACTTTTGAGTTTTTAATGTCTCGCATAATACGTTTAAACTCTTTTTGACGAGCTACAAAATTATCTATAAGCTGTTCTTTGGTTTGGGTGGCAGGATTGTATAGATACGATATAGATTTATTCTGCAACATGGTATGCCCACCAGCTTTTTAACAAAGGAGAATTGAATTGATAAACTTGATTATTTTCACTAATATAACCATCATATTTTAAAACTTCTAATAAGTCTTTTAATACTATATCTTCATTCATCTTTTTCATCTCATCATAACTTATACTATCTTTTATTGAAATATGACTCAATATCTCTATAGCAAACTTTGCTTCTTCCTCATCAAAAACTTTTTTTAGTCTATCTCGCCAATTTTCAAAATAATCAGCATGGCTTCTAGCTTTTATTATTTTATCTAACACTTTATCAATCTCTTCCTGATTCACCATTTCAACTTCATCATCAACTAATTCATCAATAATCATTTGAATATAATAAGGTGTATTCCAAGTAAGTTTCTGAAGAAAATAATCTTTTGAAGCACTATTGAAAATTAGAGTAATATCAATTTTATTTAAACCCAAACAAAGACTATCTATTAAATCTTTCGCGTCATCATTACTCAATGGCTCAATCTCTATTTGTGTTAAATCATTCATAATATCTTTTCTATTTAACTTTTCAACTACATTACCCAAACCAATAGACCCAGTTAGAACAAATTGAATATTCAATTCACCATACTCTTGAAATAAATCACGATTTTGTTGTAAAAAGTTAATAGCTTCTTCTTCAGAATATTTAGCAATATTAGAGAGGGCATCTGGAAATTCATCAACTAAAAATATTATTTTTTTTGCCTCATTTGGCAAAGACTTTAATAATTCAATAGTTTCTACATAATAGTCGATTTGCTCATTTCCATCAAGCTCAATTCCTTCTAAACCAATTCCTCTTATTTTTTTTCCAAAGTTCTCGATGGCTTTACCTGCATTTGTCATATACCCTTTGGCAAAACCATAAATTTCATCATCTTCTAAAAGACTTTTAAATATTTTTTTGAAATATGCATTAGCAGAGTCGACTGACATAATAGAAATATATTTGACAAAATAACCATCATTTGGATTTCTTTCAATATGACGTAAAATAGAACTTTTACCTACCCTTCTTGGAGCAACAATTAAAAGATCTTCTCCTCTATCGAGCTTTCGCCAAATTTTATTAATAATTTTTGTTCTCGGGAAGAATTTATTTCTTCCATCTGCTGGTTGTCCTGTACATATATGAAGAGGTTGAACTGGCATACTTAATTCCCTATTTTTGAATAAAAAATATTATAGCATAATGTCTACAAAGTATTATCAGTCAAAATAAACTCTATAGTATGTCAATATATATGATATACTAAAGTCTTCATCTCAACAAGTAAAGAAAACCATGCAAGAGCAAAACAAACCCAACTACAACCTCCCAATAACCCTAACCTACCAACCCAAAATACTTCTAGTAGGTGCTTTCCTTTTTGGAATTTTAGGATTAGGAGTTCTCTACCTATTTTTTATAACAGAAAAAGCTGACTATACGCTTTTAGGCTCATCTATTTTCTTCCTACTTTTAACACTTTTTTCACTCTATATTTATCTTAGACCTACACAGGTTATTTTAGATGAAGAGGGTATTCACATTGTTCGAATGAAGTCACAAACAATCT
>CACVAR010000118.1 GCA_902727905.1 uncultured Sulfurovum sp.
CACCATGACTTCAAAGGTTGACCTTTTTACGCCTACTAACCTTTTAAAGTTCTCTTCGCTTACTTTTTCAAATTTATCTACTTTTCTCATCCTAAAATTTTAGCATCTTTTTAGTTTTGCAAGATGTTTACTATAACTTTGACCAAGTTTAATGCCTTTAATATCAAGCATAGATACATTTTCAGCGTACGATGCAGTTAATAAAAAAAGCATTATTAATGATTTACTTATCATTATCTACACCCAGAACTCTTATATTTACCTTGAACAAGTCTTCTTTGAATAGCAGTAAGTACAGTATTCTTACTTTTAAGACTTGAACCATCAGGAGCTAAAACATAATCATTTTTACTTACAAAACCAGTATCACAAACTGAAGCAAAATCGGTAACTCCTCTTCTAATAAAAATACTATGACCAGCACCAATATATGCTATCCAAGTTTTTTCTCCATAAACCTTACCTATGTCTGTTCCTGCATGAAGAGGATTTAAAAGTAATAGTATAGCACCAACAATAAATAATTTTTGACTCAGCTTTTTCATTCTGTTTTCCCTTATAAAGTTTTAAATGAATCATTTGTATCAATAATACCTTTAATATTTATAATAAAAATCATTAATAACTCATTTATATTACAGGGTAGGTTTTTGAGGAGTTTGCTAGATACGAGGCTACTTTAATTTCTTTATACCCATTTTTCAAACTCCAACCCAAACTTATAATCAAGAATATCCCCAAATATCGCATCATTACTAACCAAAATAGCCCCTTGACTAATGGCAGTAGAAGCAATCAAAAAATCTAAGTCATTCTTTTTTAACGCCTTTGTATTGATACCTGTCTCTTGTTTGTATTTCGCTTTTATCTTCCCAAAAATATCTATCTCTTCTACACTTAAAGGGGAAATTTCCAAGTACTCTTTGATAAACTCTATACCACTTTCAAAAAGCTTTTCATCTCGGTTATCATCATCTTTTTTAGTTTTTTCAAATGTAGCTAATCCATAAGCAAGTTCATAAAGTGTGACAATAGAAACGGCTACTTTGTCTTCTTCACAAAAATTACACCCCAGAGGTCGAATCTCCACTTCTATCTAAGACAACCACTGAAATTAGTGACTTGGATAAAGGGGTCTGGTGAATGTAATCGTTAATAATGTCTTACTTGTTCCTAACATCTTCGCCCACATTAACCTACTTTCATTTTCTCCACAGGCTGAACCAAAACTTCTAACGGCAGATGCAACCCTTTAGCCAAATTATAAATCATATTTAAAGAGAGTCCAACTTTACGATTCAAAACTTCAGATACTTTACTTTTGTTTCCAATGTAAGGAACGAGGTCTTGTTGTTTTAGGTGCATCTGTTCCATACGAAGTTTTATGGCTTTTATGAAGATGGGAAATATTCGCCTAAAGGGAACTTTTCCTACTCCCTAGAACTAATATTCAAGACTAAAATAACCAATCTATCTTCCTCTTTTTTATAAATCACACGATAACGACGAAGCTTAAGTCTATAAAGCTCTTCACTCTCACCTTGTAATTTTTTGATTTTACCTACTTTTAAAAGCTCTTATTCCTACTCAAAATCAAATGCTTCTACAAACTGATAAAGTGATGCTTAACTTAAAACTCTAAAGCATATAAATTAAATTTAAAACACCTGATCTATCAACAATAAACTACTTCACCAACCCCTCTTTTTGCATATATTCACGTAAAAGGTTATTAATAAGTGTTTGGTAGGCTATCTTTTTCTCACCTGCTTGTTTTTTTAAAAAAATTAAAATATCATTGTCAAGTCTCATTGAAGTAGGAATTTTTTTAGGCTGATAAAAACGTCCTCTTACTCCATCCGAAAAATCATAGTTATCCAACATTTCAAAATCATCATACTTTGCTCTCTCTTCAACATTTTTCATAAACTTTCCTTTCGTTAGTGTTTGCTTTTCTTGCTGATATTATTCTAATAATTTCTTCCCCATCATCAGAAAAAAATAAATTGGCAACAACTAAAATTTTCTCTTTTTTAGTTGCACCAAGAGTAATCCATCGTTCTTCAAAATAATTAAATCGTTTATCTAATCTCGATATTTGTAAAGCATCATCAAAAACTTCTTGGGCTTCTTCAAATGAAACACCATGTTTTTCTTGATTAATCTTATTTTTATTCTCATCCCATTCAAATTGCATAAATAAAGTATAACCAAATGTATTTACATTGTCAATACTCTAATCAAATACCTTCAATATCAACATCAAAACACTTTATAGCTATAATCCAATAAAGAGGTCAAGCCATGAACATCAAACTCATTTTCACTCTACTCCTACTCAACTTTTTACTCATAGGCTGTAAAGACGCCTACATCAACCAATTAAACCCTATGTCTATTCATCAAGAAACCAAAGCCAGTTCAGATGTTGCTAGTATGCAACGAGGTGAAAATCCTATGAAGAGACCAAGCTATGAAGAGTATCAAGAATCAATTGAGATGAAAAAATAGAGTATTCATACCAAATATGGTACGAATAAAGTAAATATTCGATTCATTTTGACTATAATAAGTCTAATACACATTTAACTGGAAGAAATATGAAACGATGGATATGGGAACATGAGCAGTACCCAAGCTTTACTTATGACAGAAAAAAGTTAGCACAACTACTTGAAGATGTATCTAAAGAACAAGGCTATCTTATTGCTATGATGGATGTTATGAATCAAGATAGCCTTACCCAAAGACAACTGGAAACCCTTGAAAATGAAGCCATTAGTACCTCTGCTATTGAAGGACATTATTTAAGTCGAGACAGCGTAAAAGCTTCTATTAAAAAACAGTTTGGTTTTGAAAATGTTGATTATACTAAAATTGACATGGCTACGGATTATCTTGTTGAAGTTCTAATAGATGCTAACAGCAACTATAAAAATGATTTAACTTTAGAGCGTTTATTTGGTTGGCACAATGCTCTTTTTCCAAATGGTTACAGTGGATTAACAAAAATCAATGTGGCTACGTTTAGAGGTGAAGAACCCATGGAGATAGTATCAGGTTATGCAGGTAAAGAGAAAACTTTCTATGTAGCCCCTACAAGAGAGAGACTTGAAGAGGAGATGGAACAATTTCTACAATGGTTTAATGATACAGAAACAAGTCTCATTAAAGCTTCGATTGCTCATCTTTGGTTTGTTATTATTCACCCTTTTGAAGATGGTAACGGACGCATTTCACGTGCCATAACAGACCTAGTTTTATCCGATATAGAGTCTTCAAAAATTTCAAAGCTTTATTCCATGTCAAGTGCCATTAATGCTGACAGAAAAGGTTACTATAAAGCCTTAGAATCTACCACAGGTTATGTCCATAAGACAGATAACTTTTTAGATATTACAATTTGGTGTGAATGGTTTCTTTCAACATTGTATACAGCACTCATAGAAACAAAGAAAAAGTTGGCTTACATTCGAGAAAAAACTAAGTTTTGGGATAAATATGGCGAAAGTAATTTAAACAGTAGACAAGTAAAAGTACTCAACAAAATTTTAGACATGGGCATTGAAAACTTTCAGGGTGATTTGAGTAAAAAGAAATACATTAAAATCGCAGACACAACCCCAACAACTGCTTCTAGGGACATGAAAGAACTCATTGATTTAGGTTGTATTGAACAAATAAAAGGTACAGTTGGTAAAAACACACGATACAAAATTATAATATAAGGAAAATACAATGGGAAAACAATACAAAGCACTAAAACCACAAGACATCGAATTCATAAAAAAACAAAAACTCTTTTACATTTCCTCTTGTAGTGACAAAGAGGTTAACCTCTCTCCTAAAGGGTATGATACCATTAGAATCATTGATGAAAACCGATTGGTTTATGCCAGTTACCCAGGAAGTGGAAACCGAACCCATCGAGATGCTGTGAATGATGGCGAATTTACCTTGGTTTTTAATGCCTTTGAAGGTGGTGCATTAATTGTTCGTATCTTTTGTAAAGCCAATGTTATTGGTAAAGAAGATGGTAAATACCAAGAATATCTGAGTCTATTCAATATCAACGAAACACTTATTAGAGATATTTTTGAGTTTAACATCTATGCTGTTGAGTCAAGCTGTGGTATGTCTGTGCCTGTTATGGAGTACAAACATGAAAGAAATGAGCTGAAAGACTGGGCAAAAGACATGGACAAACGTGATAAACTAGAAGCTTATAAAGCATCTAAAGTTACACCCATCGACTTGAAGAAGATTTAAGTGTGGTCTTTACCATGCTTTTCTCAACAAAATAAGATAAAATCCTCTCTCAAACAAGCTAAAAACTTTTAACGTAGGAAAAACAATGTTCACACTCGAAAACATACTTCTCATAATTATTGTTGGTCTCATACTCTTCAACATACAAACCATTCTTTCAGCCATCATCTTGTTCTTTGAAAATATGCAAGAGGTTGTCGTAGAGAGCATTGAAGACGGAGAAATTCCAAGTGAAACAGAGGAGATTATTAAACCCTATAAAGATTTTTTAGAATCCCAAGGCTTTACCTACCTCTATGCATACCAATACAATAATATGCTAGAGAAAAATAATACGCCTCAGCATACCCTCTATTTTTACAATGAGGAAGAACACATTCATGCTTTTTTGGATACCACACCCATAAAAGGATGCCTACAAGCTCTGACCATTAACTACACGACCATTTATGAGAACTTTCAAGTTGTCGCTACCTATGACTGTTTTGCACACAACCTAAAAGTAGCTGACTCGGTTACCCTCTTTGACCACTATCATGGTTCATTTGAAAAAGCTTTAATGTCACATAGAGAAGATCGACTAAGTCTCAACGAACCGATACAAACAGAAGTCTTTAGCCAAGAAGGATGTCTTAACTATAGCCAATATCAAATAGATGAGACCTTTAGGCTCATGATAGAAGAGAACATCATGCATCCAACAGCCAATGGCTATAAATTTAGCCTAAGCATTCCTTTCTTTAAATACGTTCAAAATAGCATTAAAGGCTACAAACGTGCTGCCAAAGTATTGATGTTAAAGCAATACATAAAGCAAGAGAAAGCCACTTCACAACCCAAGCAACAGCTCTTTTACCAAAACAGTGAAATGCAAGCCCTTGCACAACAACTCAATGAAAAGCCCACAGAAAAAACCCGTGAACAAAAGATTCAAACTTTCCTAATTTCAGGTTTAGGGTTTGTTTTAGTCTTTGGACTCTTGGGCATTCCTTGGGCTACCTTACCTCTCCTCATTGTCATTCTTATTGTTCATGAACTTGGACACTATTTTGCCATGCGATACTTTGGCTACCAAGATACGAGTATCTTTTTTATTCCTTTTTTTGGGGCTGCTGCCAAAGGTGATAAAGAGCATGTAACCCCTTTTGAAGAGTACATTGTTTCTTTAGCTGGTCCACTGCCGGGAATTATTATTGGGGTGGGAATCTTTATGTATGTAGGTGGAAGTACTGAACTTAAAGAGATTTCATGGGTTCAACAATATGCACTCTTTTCAATTATACTGAACTACTTAAATCTCCTGCCTATCTATCCTCTTGATGGTGGGAAAATTGTTCAATCACTGCTCTTTACCCGTTACCCTAAAGCTCAGTTTTACTTCTTTCTTTTGAGCTTTGTTGTTATTATTCTTGCAGCCATTATGTTAAGAAGTCCTCTCATTGGTCTCTTTGGAGTTTTTCTCTTTTTTGCTATTAACCATAACTACAAAACCTCTATACTCATTCAAGAAATTATGAAAGAGGCAAGTGAAGCCCCTTTAAAAGAGCGTATTTTAGCAAAACTAAGTAGTGGAAAAATGTATGAAGATATGGATTTAGCCAAAAAGAGTGCCATGGCAAAACAAGCCCTAAAGATACTCCGTACACAAAAACCTACTTACCTTCTTATGGTCGTCGGTATTGGTTTTTATGTTCTGCTTTTACTCTTGCCATTTATGAGTAGCTTTATCGTTTAAAAAGGAATGCACCATGATAACATATAAAAAACTTGATAATGGATTTGAATACCTTGAAGTTCAAAATGAACATGCTGAAGCGAAAATAGCCTTACAGGGTGCGCATATTTTTCATTACCAAACCAAAGGAGAAGAGCCTCTCTTATGGCTGAGTGAAAAAGCCTATTTTCAAGAAGGCAAAGCCATCCGTGGTGGTGTACCCATCTGTTTTCCATGGTTTGGTCCACATAAATATGATGCAACACTTCCCCAACATGGATTTGCTAGAAACCAAGAGTGGTCATACATGGCAAAATATGAACTCTCTGACGGTGCTACCCATGTACAGCTCATGCTCACACCAAATGAGGAGACAAGAGCATTATGGGAATACAACTTTGTTCTTGTTTATGATGTTATTGTCGGTAAAGAGCTAACCTTAGAACTCACCACCATAAACAGTGACACAGAACCGTTTGACGTAACACAAGCACTTCATACCTATTTAAATGTTTCAGATATTGAGAATGTATCTGTCCAAGGATTAGAAGAGACGGTTTTCTATAACAGTTTAGATGGAAGTTTAGAGAAACAACAGAGTGCTGTCACCATAAAAGAAGAAGTTGACAGAGTCTATTTTGATGGCTCTTCTAAAGTTACTTTAGAAGATAAAGAACGAGAAATCATACTAAACCAAAGTGGTTCAAACTCACTGGTAGTGTGGAACCCATGGAAAGAAAAATCTGAAACCATGGCTGACATGTCAAACGATGGTTACAAAACCATGTTATGTTTAGAAACAGCCAATGCTCATAAAGACTTTGTGCTACTCAACCCAAATGATGTACATACCTTGAAAGTGACTATTTGGGAAAAAAATTAATCTAACAGCTATACTTATGTAAAAGGAATACATTATGACCTTCCAGCAACTCAACACCTACCTCCTAAACAAACCCCACGTCACCTACGACTACCCTTTTGATGAAAAGGTACGGGTTTACCGTATTGCTGAAAAAATGTTTGCCCTTACTTCAGAAGAGACCCCTCTAACCGTTAATCTCAAATGTGACCCCATCTATGCTTTAGAACTGCGTTCACTTTATGAGGGAGTCATTGCTGGGTATCATATGAACAAAAAACATTGGAATACGGTGACCGTAGATGAGAGTAGTGATGTAGATGAAGAGACCATCAAAGAGTTGATTGACCATTCATATGATTTGATTTGGTCGAAGTTACCTAAAAAACAGAAAACACTTTTAGAAC
>CACVAR010000119.1 GCA_902727905.1 uncultured Sulfurovum sp.
TCTCTTATGAACAGAGAAAAAGAGCATTTCCTAGTTAGCCAAACATCCCACCAAACAAACTTTTATCTTTCTTCTCAATCCCCAAACGTTCAAACACCTTTTCTAATTTAAACGCTGCTTCATGGAACAGTGCTGTATTTCGTTGAGGTACTTTAGCTACATCCAAATCAGAAGCATCTATGTAGTTACTATAATGTAACTCTACTTGAACACTCTCAACCACATCTTCAACAGCGTAACTTTTAGTAATGTACCCACCAATGAAAACATCATTCTTAACCGTTTCAAAATTTTCACTGATAAAGGCATTATAAAGTGTAGTAAAAAATTCATCTGAACAAGTCGTACCATTTCTGTTTCCAAGACATACATCAGCCGAGACTGGTCCCATAAACGAATGTAAATCTATAAGATAAACCTTCCCAAACTTCTTTACTTTCTCAATAATCAAGGCTTCCAATTCAGCATGATAAGGTTTGTAATATCGCTCTATTCTTCGGTCTATCTCTTCTTCACTGGGTTTCAAAGCATAAATCTCTTCATCCCATGTGTTTGTCTCATACACAATGGAGTCTCTATAGTTTCCAAACTTATTCGCTAACAATGGACGGTTAACATCCACCACATACCGACTGTGAGGAGTAGAGATGGTGTTTACTTTGTAGTGTTTTAAAAAACCATACAACTCATTTAAATGCCAATCAACATTGGGTAAAAACTTCCATGACTGAGGTGTTAACTGCCACTCCATCTGAGAAGTCAACAACTCCCCACTATGAGGAATGGAAAAGATGTAAGGCGAATCTTCATTTTTAATTTTTATGTCACTCATTTAAATTACCAAACATTCTAGCTTTCCTCCTCAATTATCTTTATAACCTGCTTTACATAAATCACCTTTACGGGCTTTTTATAAGGAATGGTTAAAGACGTAGCATTCTCTTTAGTGAATACATAATGACTTCCACCAGTATTACTAGCTGTATATCCAAGATTCTCTAAAATCTTTCTCAAATCTTCAAATCTTACATTTTTAGGATTATTCTTTATAGCTTCTATTAGTTTTTCTTTTTTACTCATGGTCTAAATCTCCTAAAAAATTTGTGTTTATATTATTAATCTTTTCTTTAAGACATTCAACTTCTTTATATAGTAAAACTTCTTCTTCAAAATTTTGCATAGCTTTTTCTTGCTCTTTTCTACTTGGTATTGGTACTTTTAACTCTTTAATCTCCTTTGTTGTGATTTGAGGCATAGTTGTTCCTGTACTCAATTTCTTTAATAAACTCTGTCCAATATTTGACTTTAAAAACATGTATAAATACTTAGGCTCAATAATATGTGGTACATTTAACCGAATTACTTGTATTGCTTGTGAAGCTATCATAGGTGCTTTAATATCTCCAATCAGAGCAACTTTTCCAATCGTTCCTTTAGTACTTACAAGAATATCATTTGGAAATAGTCTATACGTTAGATATTTACTATGTTGTTGCTTAATCTTTTTTACTCTTCCACACTCTAGAGTAAAGCCAAATGTATTAAAATCACTAGGAGATATTTCATAAGTAGGTGTACCCTCTAATTCATCTTCAATAAGTTGAGATTTTCTTACAGTAGCAATCTCTTGTACACTTTGACTACTATAGTTATCTAATATTTTAGAAATGCGTATATCTTCTTTAGAAAAAATATACCTATTGATAGAAAGTGAGTAGTTATTTTCTATTATCTGAAAACTTGGAACTACAGAAGCTATATTCTCTACTTCTTTCTTTTCTTTGTACATTTCAATAATTTTATCTATTTTATTTAAAACAAGTTGTCTCCCCTTTTTCTCAATAAACTGTTTATCTTCTAAATTCATAAAATAAACATTATTGTGATTTTTCTTTTTATTTATAACAAAAAAAGTTGTTTGCACGCCCGTTCCAATAAGTAGATTTGAGGGAAGTTGAACAATGGCTTCTAACCAATTATTACCCATTAAATACTCTCTAAATTTCTCTTCAACTCCTCCCCTAAAAGTAACCCCTGTAGCCATTAAGACAACTGCTTTTCTTCGTGTTTGAGCTAAAATATGTTCAAAATGAGCAACATCTAAACTCCCTTTTCCTTGATAAATTCTAAATCTATTATAAATATCATCCTTAAAAGAAGAAGAAATACTCTTTGCTCCTATAGGAGGGAAGGAGACAGTACAATCAAAACCTTTCAGTCTATCTCCTTCAATAAAAGATGGCTTATCTAAGATATCTGTTCTATTAAACTCTATATCTACATCATCTAATATTTTTATTATTTCAATTATCAATTCATCAGCATGAGACTCTGCAAATATCTTTTTTTCTGTATAATATGCTACATTAAAACTATTACTAAAGGGTGCGTACAATTCAGAATAGTTTGTATTTAACAACTTAACACCTAACTCAGCTACTTGATTAGAAATATAATAATCTCTACCATATTTTCCTAACATATCTACGAATACATCATAAAGCTTTAAAAAGGTTCGTTCTTGAAATACAAACTCAATAATTAACAAAAATGATTTTTCTGATAACTTATCAATTTTGACAGACTTATCAAAAGCTTCAAAAAGATAAAATTCTTCTGATAACTCTCTAAAAACATAATCTAAATCTCTAATATTCAATTCTTTTCTTGAATGTTCAAATCGAAATCTTTTATCCGTAACTTCATTGTTTGATAAAACTCTCCAAGCTCTAAAAAAATAAACCAATTTAATACTCTCTTCTTGAGTAAATCCATCATTTCCCAATACTTTTATTAAAAATTCTAAATTTTCTTTAAACATATATCTTCCTAGTAAAGCTCTTACTTATTGAGAAAGTATAACAATATTTCTTTCTTCTGTCAAGAAGTAAGAGCCTTACTTCTATTTTATGCTCAAATTTCATTGCTGATTTAGATAAAACTCTAAAAATAGTATGTATAATAAATAATACACATATAAAAATATATGCCATAGGAAAAAAGATATGAAAACTATAAAAGATTATTTAAACCTAGACTATGAAATTATCATAAGAAAAGTATCTGAACAAGATGGTGGGGGATATTTTGCCTATTACAAAGACTTTAAAGGCGTAATGGGAGATGGAGAAACAGCCGATGAAGCAATGAAAGATGTTAAGTCTGCATTCTCTTGTTATCTAGAAGTTGCACTACAAAATAAAGAAGAAATTAAAGAACCATCTCATCTAATGAAAACTAAACGAATCAATATTACTGTACCTATCTATGCTCTTGAAGAAATAGATACCTATGCAAAAAATATAAATATGAATCGTAGTACATTTCTAGTTGAAAGTGCTTTAAAACAAATTAAAGCTTAAAGACTACTCTTCATCTCAAAAACCCCATAAGCCACCTCTTCATAAGGGTGGGTATTTTTCATAGCCTTTACAGCACTTTCTAACTTCTCAGCCACACAAAGCATCTCTACTTTATACTCAGCTACTTTTTCAAGTTTATCTTTTTCCCCTAAAAAAGGATTTGCCTCTTTTATGGGTCTAAACTGTCCTTGCCCTTTGGTTTGAAAAGAGCAGGCTTCATAGTTTCCTATTTGCCCTGCTCCTGCTGTGAACATGGCTTCTTTTACTACTTCACAATGCTCCAAAGGAACATAGAAAATGATTTGGTAATTTTTACTCATCGGTTACATTTTTCTAGTTTCATCTCGGACAGTTGAATCTCTTTGTCCAAGCTGTTTTCATTGACCATTCCCACACTATTGCTTAGTGTCATTTTTGTCAGTAAAGATGCAGAGTTAAATTTTTTCTCATTCTTTAACTCTGCAAGCTGTTTATCTAGTTCCAAACATTGAGGTTTATAAACTCTTTTACTAGAAGCACAACCCATTAAGAATATCAGTGTAATGATAAGTAGAAACCCTTTTTTCATCTTTCATCCCTTTTTATTTTTAAATAACTATATTGGAGAAAACAACCCTTTTTTCTCCTTCTCATCAACCCTATAGAGAACAGCAAACATCAATGGTACAAAATAAAGATTCAACACCGTAGCCCAAGCGATTCCAAAACCTAAAGAAATTGCCATGGGTTGTAAAATAAGTGCTTGACCAGAAGCAAAGAAAATTAAAGAGCCAAGACCTAAAACAGTTGTAACCGAAGTTAAAACAATAGGACGTAAACGCTGTCCAGCATAAAGTAAAATGTCAGCTTTATTTTTTGCTTTCCTCACAAATTCTAGCATAATAAGTCCATCATTAACAACAACCCCTGCTAAACCCACTATTCCCATGGCTCCCGTCATGGTCATGTTCAGTCCCATTATCTTTGTTCCGACCAAAACACCTAAAATAGCAAGAGGGATAATAGACAAAATAATCAAAGGTTGCACAAAAGAGTTAAACATCCAAACCAAAGTAATGAAGATTAAAAAAGCTGCTATCGCAGCTGCTTGTTTCATCTCTAAAACAATTTTGTCATTCGCTTCTTTCTCACCTTTTATAATAACTTCAATGCCATCCTCAACCAACTCATCCAACAGAGGTTCTAAGGTTTTCATTACCTCTTCGGCAACTATTACTTCTTTGTCTACAGCTGCATAAAATGAATTAACTTTAGTAGCATCTTCTTTAAAAATACGCACAAAACTTTTTTTGTAGTAAAAATCGCAAACTTCTTTCAGAACAACTACTTGTCCATCTGGCGTGGTCAACTTAAAGTCTGAAAGTGTATTTTTTTCATCTTTATATTTGTCTTCAACTTTAACGCGTAAGAGTCCCTCTTTGTTAAACATCTTACTATACTCAGCTTTAAAAAATGACCCTCTTAAAGCTTGGGTAATATAGTTTTCATTCAAGCCCAATGACTGTCCATATTCATTAACGCGAAGTTTTAACTCTCTTTCACCTTCGGTTGCATTGTTTCCAATGTCGCTCACACCTTTTATGGTTGCCAACTTCTTTTGAACCTTCGCTAAAGCAGCCAAAGCTTCTTCTTGTGATTTATGAGAAAAACCTATCTCGATGTCATTTCCAACCATACCTGTTTGTTGAGCATAAATGTTAAACTCTTCAAAAACTTTACGCCCCTCTTTATCTTTCAGCTCACGCATTTTTTCTAAAATACCTGCTTGGACTTCTTTAGCAACTGTTTGAGCTGAACGTTCACGTATCATATTTGAGTCATCATACTCTAAAGAAAAAATAGGGTTAACATATTTGTCAAAAAAGTTCTCAGGTGCACGTTCATGTAAGTTTATGAAAATATGAAAAAGATTATCTCCTGTCTCAAAAGTTTTATCAGGATTCATCTTAAAACCAATAACTGAGGTAACAGAGTCCATATCTTCTTTTTTTAAGTACTCTAAGAGTTGCTCTTCAATGTTCGTTACATACTCTTCTGTCTCTTCTAAAGAGTTGTTAATGTTAACTCTACCATTTAAGTAAACTTGTTGTACATCAAACTCTGGCATAAGCTGAAACTTGGTGACCTTCGCAATGGCTGCAGTTGCGACAAGAATACTTCCCACCAGTATCAACAAGGCAAGTAATTTTGTATCTAAAAGTTTACCCAAAATAGCTCTGTACCACGTAGTTAGTTTTTTCCAAAACTTATTCTCTTTCTTCTGAATTTTTTCTACTTTTCCAATAGACAATAACTCTTTAGAGTGTAATGGCAAAAAGTAAAAAGCCTCAAACAGTGAAGAGATAAGTAAAATGGTAATCATAATAGGTAAAATCTTCATAAACATACCCATTTTACCAGTCATAATAAGAAGAGGTAAGAAAGCAAATACTGTAGTTAATGTGGCAGTTAAAATAGCTGGAAACATTTCTGTAGCACCGTCTATGGCTGCTTCTCTAGGATTTTTCCCCATTTCAACATGCCTGTAAATGTTCTCAGCCACAACTATGGCTTCATCCACCAGCATTCCAAGGGCAATCAACGCACCCATAAGACTTAACATATTGATGCTTTCACCCATTAAGTCAGCTGCTATGAGTGTTATCATAAAAGAGGCAAAAATTCCTACTGTAACAGCAAGTGCAATACGAATATTTAAGGTCAAAAGCAACGCTATCATAACCAGTATAAGTCCAAACATAATGTTTGAAGAGACTAGATTTAAACGATTTTTAATCCAAATGGACGTGTCTGTATAAGCTTCAAAAACCAGTTTTCCATCATACTTTGCATTATACTCAACTAGCACTTCTCTAACGCGTTTACTCAGCTCTATGGCATTACCATCTTTTGTTTTTTTAATATCTAAGGAAATATTTGCTTTAGAGTTAAAATGTGAAAGTTGCAAAGGATCAGCTAAACCAACATGAACAGAAGCAATATCGCTTAAATAAAAACGTTTACCATTCACAGAAAGTAAACTTTGCTCTAACTTCTCTTTACTCTTTTCACCATTAATTGTCGAAACATAAAGATGCTCTCCTTTTGCTTTCACTGTTCCCACAGGAAAAATAGACGACAAAGAACCAATAGCAGAATAAACAGCTGATTTTGAAAGTCCATAGGCATCTATTTTCATTTGGTCAATGGTTATGAGTACTTCTTCATCTGACTCACCACGTATGACAATGTCTGCTAAATTATCTACCAGTGTTAACTCATCTTTTAAATCATTAGCAGCATCTACTAACTCTTTCATGTTGTTACCACCAGCTACGGCAACTAAGACTAACGGGTAATCATGCACCTTGACTTTAGCAATAGGTTCATCCATATCAGCAGGTAAATCACGTTTATTTTTCGCAATAATGTCTTTTACATCACCCAATACAGACTGATTATCATTCCCAGGTAAAATCTCTGCTCGAATGGTAAAAAAACCATTTTGAATGGTAGAAAAGATGGTATCAATTTCTGAAATAGTTTTAAGGTCATCCTCAATGGCTTTGACTGCCATCTTGTCTAAAACATCAGCACTTGCACCTATGTAAGAACCTGAAATAGAAATCTCATCCAAGTCAGAAGGAGGAAAAATTTCTTTAGGTATATTTTGATAAGCAAAAATAGCCATGACAAACATCAGTATCATAACTAAATGGTTTAGAACAGGTCTGTCAATTGAGAATTCAAGAAATTTTTTAATCATTGTCGACATCTTTGTTCATGTTTATCTTCACCGTTTTACCTCAAATTTTCTTTAACGTTAATCTCTTCTAGCCTTGCTTTGATAATATCTTGTTCTTCTTCAAGAATTATTTTAACTCTGTTTAAGTGTGCTAAC
>CACVAR010000120.1 GCA_902727905.1 uncultured Sulfurovum sp.
AAGCCGTAATGGCAGAAGACAACCCAAAGCTAACAGAGAGCAGTAAAAAAAACACCATAAAACTGTAAGACAAAGCTGAGATGGCAGCCGTAGAAATTTGACCTACATAAAAAGTGTCAACCACGTTGTACATGGTATTAAAAAACATCCCAATACTCGACGGTATGGCAATCTGAATGATGAGTTGACGGATGTCTTTAGTAAGGAGTTCATTTTCTTTTTTCATAGGGCATTGTAGTGTTAATGGCTAAAAGTTGAATGAATGGGGGAATAAAATAAATTATGGTTGTAACCATAAAAATATGCGAATTTATTATGGATATAGCTTGAATAAAAAGCTCTTTAGTTTTTTGTATTGATAAGGTATTTTATTGACTATAAGTATTTGTGTGGCTCAAAAATGCTACAATAAATAAAAAAGGATACTTTATGGCATTAGATTCAACGGTAAGAGCAAGAGTGGATGGAGAGTTAAAAGAAGAAGTTGAGGCTATTTTAAGTGAAATTGGACTTAGTACATCTCAGGCTATTACCCTTTTCTTAAAGCGTATTAAGTATGAAAAAGGTATTCCTTTTGAGTTGAAAGTTCCTAATGCTACAACATTACAAGCTATGGAAGAAGCAAAAAATAACGATGGTGAAACAGTTAATTTAAATGAGTTTCTAAAAGAGAGTGAAACTTATGCTAAAACTCTTTAGAGCTAAAATATTTTTAAAAGATTATCGGAAAATTAAATTTACTGACAAAACTTATTAAAAATATGTATTGTTTATAAGTCATTTATTGAAAGAAGAATTATTGCCCAAAGAAGGTAAAGTCTTAGGGATAGGTTTTAGTTCAGGTAGTGACTGTTGATACTTCTTCAGGATTTGTTGATAACCTTCAAATGGAGAGCTACTTTAAAAACAGACTCTCTTGTGAAAAACTCCCTAATGTTGTCTTTGCTGTAATGATTAGATATAATTAAATAAGTTTAATGGTAGGATAAAATAATTAATGAAACAATATAAAGTAGGAAGTTTGTTCGCAGGTGTAGGTGGTGTTTGCCAAGCATTTAATAATACTTCTAGTCAAGTTATATGGGCAAATGAGATTGATAAAAATGCATGTATAACTTATAAGTTAAATCATCAAAATACAAAGCTAATTGAAGATGATGTTCGAAATTTATCTTGTAAAAATTTAGAAAAAATTGATATTTTAACAGCAGGATTTCCATGTCAGCCATTTTCACAGGCAGGACATGGAAAAGGGTTTGAAGATGAGAGAGCTGAATTATTTTTTGATGTTACTAGATTATTGAAAGAGTTAAAGCCTCAAGCCTATTTTTTAGAGAATGTTAGAACTTTAGCCTCGCATGATAAGGGTAATACTTTTAATGTTATTCAGAAAGAGATTCAAAAAGTAGGTTACTCTTTTATTCCTTTTGTACTAAATGCTGCAGAGTACACGGATATACCACAGGGTAGAGAAAGAATATATATTGTTGGGTTCAAAGGTGAATCAAATTATACTTTTGAAAAGCCTATTAAAGTAAATGAACATGATAGTGCTAATCGCTGTAAGCTTTCTCAGTCTTTTAAAATTCCTACAAAATCAAGAAACAGTATTAAAAAAGTAAAAGATTTTCTTGATAAATCGACAGTGTTACCAAGTGATATTTATGATAGTTTAGAAAACAAGATACACCAAAGAGTAAGAGAGGTAGCAACAAAAAAGGATACAGTTTATCAATATAGACGATATTATGTTCGCGAAAACAAATCAAATGTATGTCCTACATTAACAGCTAATATGGGTGGTGGTGGGCACAATATTCCTATTGTTTTAGATAATGGTACTCCTAGACGCTTAACACCTAAAGAGTGTTTTAATTTACAAGGGTTTACACAAAAGTTTAAATTGCCTAATAATGTAGCTAGAGGACAACTTTATAAACAAGCAGGTAACTCTGTTGTCGTGCCTATGGTACAACAAATTGCTGAAGAGATTGTAAGAGTTTTAGATGAAAACTGAACTTGTTAATCCTAATATAAAAAACTTTATTAAATCGTTTCGTGATGTGGGATATACTTTTGAGATAGCTGTTGCTGATATTTTAGACAATAGTATCTCTGCTAATGCTACAGAGATTAACATTTATATTGTTCCTAGTCCAAAACTTTTCTTTTGTATGTTGGATAATGGTAAAGGAATGTCTGAAAAAGAGCTTGTAGAGGCGATGAGGTTAGCAACAAAAAATCCTGAAGAGGAAAGAGAGAAAAAGGATTTAGGTCGTTTTGGTCTTGGGTTGAAAACAGCATCATTTTCACAATGCAAAAAGTTAACCGTTTTATCTAAAAAAGATGGCATTGTTTCGATAAGGCAGTGGGATTTAGACTATATTTCTTCCACTAATCAATGGTTACTAATAACTCCTAACCTTTCTGACTTTAAGGATACTCCTTTAGTTGATGAACTAAATAGTTTAGAGAGTGGTACATTAGTTATATGGGAAGAGATTGATAGGTATAAGGAAGAATCTTTCTCTACTAATATTGAAAAACTGAGAAAACATCTCTCTTTGGTTTTTCATAGGTTTTTAGAGGGGTCAGATAGTTTTACTAAGTTGAAAATTAGTATTAATAACAGTTTATTGAAACCATTTGACCCTTTTAATACAAATAATGATGCAACCTTTAGAAAATCATCTGAAAAGATTAAAATATATGACTCCATGATTGAGGTTACACCTTATATTTTACCCCATCATAGTAAAGTCTCTAGGCAAGAGTGGGAAGAGTATTCAACAAGTGATGGGTATATCAAGTCACAAGGGTTTTATCTGTACCGTACCAATAGACTGTTGATACATGGCACATGGTGGGGACTCCATAAAGCTATTGATGCTCATAAGCTTGTAAGAATTAAAATTGATATATCCAATAAGCAAGACAGTTATTGGGGAATAGATATTAAGAAGTCCACAGCTAACCCAATGCCTGAGATTAAAAAAGATTTAAAGCGAATTATTTTAGAAGTGACAAAAGAGGGTTTAAAGCCTTTTGTAAAACGGGATAGAAAGATTAATGATAAAACAACCACAAGATTTTGGACAACTATTCCTAATAATGAAGAGTTTCGTTTTGGATTAAATAAAGAGCATCCCATTTATCAAAAATTATTAACTTCACTTTCTGAAGATGGCATCTCTTTATTAAACATATATTTAAAAGGTTTAGAAGCTTATTTACCTCTATCTGCTATACAGTCTCAGTTACAACAAAATCCTCATAAGGTTAAACAAGAACAGGCTTTATCAGATGAAGATATAGAGAAGTTAGTGGTAAAATTACAATCATCAGGCTTGAGTCAAGAGTATATTGATAGTCTATTAAAAACAGAGATATTTAAAAACAAAAAGGGGTTGTTGGAAGATGAATAGTTATCAAAAGGTAAAAACACATATTTTTAGAATATTACAAGATAAACAGCGAGAAAAGGGTTTACTGGAGATTGATGATATTAGCAGAGAGGTTGGTAATACAGAAGAGTTAATTGCTCAATTAGGTCTTGATACATTTGCACAGATTTTATCTATTGAAAACCTGTTACCTCTGAATCAAAGTGACTTTACAAGAATGAAGAAAGATTTGGAAACTCATTTTGATGTAAAAATGAATGAAGGAGTTTTAATTCAGGGAAATGAGCAACAAAATAGAGATACAACATGGTGGAGTAATAAGTCAAAGTTAGAGTTGGATAACTATTATTGGGATAGATACAAAGAGTATTTAAAAGAGTCATTACCTCCTGAAGTTGTTAAAACAATTGATGATGATACTGATGTGGTTATGGATAATATTGAAAATCCAGTCATAGATAGCTTTTCAAGGTTTGGTATGGTTGTAGGACATGTACAGTCTGGAAAGACAGCAAACTACTCATCACTTGTCTGTAAAGCTGCTGATGCAGGGTATAAGTTTATTGTTGTTATTGCAGGTGGTATTAATAATCTAAGAGACCAAACACAAGAGAGACTCAATGAAGCATTTGTTGGTATAGATAGAGGGAAACAAGTAGGAGTAGGTAGTTTAAATCGAAGTAAATTACCAATTAGTTTAACTACTGTTCAAAAAGACTTTAATACAACTGATGCTGATAAAAACTCACAAGGACTTAATTTTGATAATATAAATACACCTATATTATTGGTGATTAAAAAGAATACAAGTACATTAACAAGCGTTATTGTTTGGCTGAAAAATCAATACAAAAACAAGATTCCAAATCATGCTATGCTTGTTATTGATGATGAGTCTGACTATGCTTCAGTCAATACAAATGAAGAAGAAGACCCCACAACAATCAATAAAAAAATAAGAACACTTTTAGAAGTTTTTCATAAAAGTGCCTATGTCGCCTATACTGCAACTCCGTATGCAAATATATTTATAGACCATGAGGTAGGGGCATATGAGAATATTTATGTAGATAAAAAAGTTAAATCAGCCAATATATCAGAAGATTTATTCCCTAATGATTTTATTTATGCTCTTGATGCTCCTAGTAATTATTTTGGTGCAAGAAAAATATTTTTAGACACAAATGGAAAATATTTAGTACCAATAAGTGATTACTTAGAGGATATCCCTTCTACACACAAAAAAGATTTTGAACTTTTATCAATACCTGAAAGTCTTTATGAGGCGATGCGAGTATTTGTATTAAATGTTGCCATTCGAAAACTAAGGGGACAGGGTGATAAACATAACAGTATGTTAATACATGCAACTCGATTTACAGCTGTTCATCAAAAATTTTATTTTCATGTGGATAACTATATAGAGAGTCTTAAATCTAATATTATTGCTTATGGTTCTTTACCTAACCCTTCTGAACAGAGTTCTCTAATTCAAAGTTTAAAAGATACATTTGAACTGAGGTATTTAACTTTAGAAGAGGATGCAAAGCCAATTTGGAGTGATCTATTAGGCTCTATAGTATCTACTATAGAAAGTATAGTTATAAGAGAAGTACATCAAGATAAAAAAATTGATTTAGAGTACCGTATCGAAAGACCAACAAATGCAATTGTGATTGGAGGAACAAGTTTATCTCGTGGATATACTTTAGAGGGACTAAGTGTCAGTTATTTTTTAAGAAATACAGTGTTTTATGATACTTTAATGCAGATGGGTCGCTGGTTTGGTTATCGGATTGGATATCAAGACTTATGTAAAATTTATATGTCAGAGACAATGATTGATAACTTTGCCCAGATTATTGAGTCAACAGAGGACTTAATGCTAGATTTTAAAATGATGGCAAAATTGAAAAGGACACCTAATGATTTTGGGCTATCGGTAAAAAATCATCCAAATAGTTTATTACAGGTAACAGCAAAAAATAAATTAAAAAACACAACTCAATATACGCACAGTATGAATTTAAATGGACACCTAAAAGAGACGGTTAGGTTCAACAAAGATAATAAAATACATCAGAAAAATTTTGAAGTAATAAAAAAGTTGATATTTGAATTAGCATCGGATAAGTTGATATTTGTTAAGAAAAGTTTTTTATGGAAAGGTATCGATAAATCTTATGTGGTTGACTTTTTAGAAAAATTTGAAACCTATCAAACAGACTCCATTGGAGCAAAAAACTTAATGCCAATTAAGCATATTCAGGAGTATGTTAATACAATTGATACAACATGGGATATAGCTCTTTATTCTGGTTCAGAAAAAGAGATACTCTTTAGTGATGAGGTTAAAATTCAGACAGAGCTAAGAAGAAGTAACTATACAGATTTTAAATATTATTATCAACTTGGAGGAAGAAAGTTATCTCAAGGAAACCCTGAATATATAGTATTGTCTCAGAAAGATATTGATGATATTAATAGTAGAGAGTTTCCTAAAGGAGAAAAGACTAAATACGTTAGAAGTAAACTAAAAAACCCTATTTTAATGCTTCATATTTTATCTACACCTAGTACAGATATACTACCAGCATTTGGTATTTGTTTCCCCAATAATGGCTTAAGTGAAACACAAACTGTAGAGTATACAATCAATAAGCGTAAGTTACAAGAGTTAAGAATGGATGAAGAGAGTTATGATGATAAATAGTGAACGAAATCCATGGAAAAACATGAAAGAATCTTCTCAAAGAAGAGTAGATGTTGAAACTGAACACAATCTATTTTGGATTACCGATTTAGAGGGTAAATATGGCTTCTGTTTACAATCAAAAAATATTTTTAAAGATATTAAATCTCCAGCAAACCTAAAAGGTATCTCTATATTAAAGAGAAATGCAAATCATCATTATGGGGAACTTTTTTTAGTTTTAAATAAGAAAGAAGATTGGCAAATTTTTTATACATTATGTGAAGACTTAATATCCATAACTCATAAATATGAGAGTGATGAGGCAATGATAAGTGCCGTAGAGGTTCGTCTAAAACGATGGCAACAGCTACTTAGGTATGAACAAAATATCGTCCTGAGCTTAGAAGCACAAATGGGGTTGTTTAGTGAGTTGTTATGTTTGAAAGATGTACTGACTCCAAAGGTTGGTGTAGAACAGTCTATTATTTCATGGGTAGGTGCAGATTTTGATAAACAAGACTTTTTATTGGCAAATGCTATTATTGAAGTAAAATCTTATAGAACATCTAAAAGTCCCATTATTCATATCTCTTCAATACAACAGCTTTATAGTGATAAAGAACCTCTTTATCTATTAGCATATGGGTTAACTCAAGCAGATAATGGAGTAGGTATTGATGATTTGGTTCAAGAGATCTATATATTACTTGAAAATGAATCAGCAGAGATAAGAGATATATTTGACAACAAACTTATAGAGTATGGTTTTATTCCTGAATTGATAGAGAGTTCCCTGTTTAAGTTTATTGTTGATAAGCGTAGAATTTATTCTGTTTCAGATGAGTTTCCAAAAATTTCACCACATAGTATAGGCAGTCAAATTTTAACTGTTAAGTATTCAATAGATCTAATTCAGTGTGATGCATTTGAAGTTGACATAAACATAGTAAGTATAAGCCTTTTTATAAAGGATAACTGAACCCCAAAGAAAAAAGGCAAAAAAACAATAGTATCTTAACAATAAGTTATGAAAGAACAAGTCCAAGAGCAAACTCTTTGGCAAGTTTGATTCTTTAAACA
>CACVAR010000121.1 GCA_902727905.1 uncultured Sulfurovum sp.
AATTCTAGCGAAAATAGGCTAAAAGGCTTTAGATAAGATAAGATTTTTTAATTTATTTGATGTATGTTTTAATTATCAATGAAATGTGTGAAGAGATACTTAAAAAGTGGTGCGGATGAGAGGACTCTCACCCAAGAAACATCTAAATACCGAAAAATAAAGGTTTCAAATAAATTATTTTAGTAAAAAGTATCATAAATCACCACTTTCTGTATCAGGAATTCTACCTTTTTGTATATTAATTTTTCCTTGTAGGAGATTTAGAAAACTCATTCTTATAACAGCTTAAATTTACTTAAAGGATTTGAAATGTTAAGAGTATTTATAACAGATTTAGCAGCATATAATAATGGCTATTTAGTAGGAGAATGGGTTAATTTACCTATGGAGAAAGAAGAGCTTGAATTAAGTATCAAAGATATACTTAGTCAAGGCGAAAAAGTTTGTAAATATGGCTCTCACGAAGAGTACTTTATTACCGATTATGAGTGGGAAGATGTGACAGTTTTTTCTATTCAAGAGTATGATAATCCATATTTACTAAATGAGAAACTTACTCTGCTGACAGAGAAAGTTGATTCAGTTCAATACAAGAATGTCAAAACCTTGTTAGAGAATGAATTAGTAGAGAATTTTGAAGATGCCATTGCAAATGTAGATAAGTTAATTGTCTATGAAAACAGTACGATGAAAGATGTTGCTATGCAATATATTGAAGAGTTTGTTGATTTAAATGGTTATCATTCACTTATTGTAAATCATATAGATTATGAGGGCATAGGTAGAGATTTAGAAATTCAAGGAAGTTATTTTAAAGATAGTTCAGATATTTTTCAATACATTGGTTAGCTTATATTTTGGCTCTTATAACAATAGAGTTATAAAAAGGTAAAGTTAATGAACGATTGAAGAACTGGACGCAGTTAATTTTTTGACAATAAAAATTCAAAGGATGATGAGAAAGCTACTCTCATCCTACTTAATCCGAATTCGGATTATCTCTTCTACAATCAAAAGGCTTTTGCCTAAAAAGAAAAAACACTCAAACTGAAACTGTTCGACAAACTATGTGAGCTTTTTTGAAAAAAATGGTCATCATAGGGTTAGTTGTTACGACGAGTTATTAACATTTGACATATAATGAGCAGTCTCTCTTCAAAAGACTTTTTGTAGAGAGACTGCGAAAGAGATATGAAAAAATAATATATTGATATTATCAACATTTTTAGAATTGTCTTGTATAAGTATGAGATACCTTAAAGCTATAGTTTATGGGCTTTACTCTTTAAGATATGCTTTTTATCTCATATCTTTCTCAATACTTTACTTTTCTTGCCTTGGAAATGAATTTTTATGAGATAGGGTCTTATAACACTATATAAAATTTTATGAAAGGAAAACAAATGAACCATACAAAACGCAATCAAATTATGAAAATGATTTTTAATCAGTTTTAGCAAAACTATCATCAAATCAATAACCTTTTAATTGTCAAAAGCTTTTATTATTGAGATGATTTACCTACAACACTATCCACAATGTTATTTAACATCAGTCAAAATTTTCGTTGATTTTTAAAAAATCACAGGTCTAAATTATCAGCCATGTTGTAATTATATTTTACCCCCCCCATTTTGGAGGTTTAGCAATAGGATATATATTGTAACTAGCAATAATGGAGGAAAAAATGTTTAGCAAAAACAAAAGAAAAAAATATGAAAGATTATTAGGATTAGATGAAGATGAATTAAAATCATTCTTAAAAAGATACTCATACTATTTAAAGAGTCAAGATGAATTAAGCCCTAATGCTATTTTAAACGGCTTTTTCATCTTAGCTAGTATAAGAGATGAGAAAGATAAAATAGAAGCTCTAAAGGCTAAATATAAGTCAAAAAACAAGTATATTATTAAATACAGAGATGAAATTATTGACCTTTATAAAAATGGATTGGGCTATGTGCGTATTTCTAAACAACTAGAGGTTAATCATCGAGTTAAAGTATCTAAATCCTCAATTGAACGATTTATTAAAACTAATGAGATTATGAGAGATGGCTAATTTAAAAGGTGGTTCATACGAGAAGCAAATAAAAGATGCCTTTCATCGTTTAGAAGCATTTGGAAAGAGTCGTCATGGAAAGAGTGACCATATGACGCATAGTGACGGTATAGCAACTAAACGAGAGATGTATTTACAAGATTATAAAAACTTTTCAGAGCAAAATGGTTTTAGTGAAAAATTAAATAAGACAATGACTAATGATAATATTCAGAGTTTTTTAAATCAGCGTTTAGAGGGTTTAAAGACATCAACACAAGAAAATTATACAAGAGGTTTTTCATCTATGCTAGAAGGCTTAAAAGAAGCAAATATAGCTGTTTCTGTAAATAAGAGTATATTTGATAAGAAAGTAGCTGAAATCAAAGAAAATAGGGTAAATACAGTTAGAACTGGTCGAGCTATAGAGAATGCTTCAAATGTTATTTCAAACCTTTATGGGAAGCGTTTTGCAAGTGGGGTTATTGCACAAATTCAGAATGAATTAGGAGTAAGAGTTACTGAAGCATTTGAAATTGTCTATAACTTAAATAAATACTATAATGAATTTAATGGAAATATTGAGAATTTAAAAGGAAAAGGAAATCATCATTACCATTCTAAAGAAATTTTGAGTGAACTTGTTGCAAAGATTAGAGAATGTAGTTCTCTTCCCTCACAAAATACCTATAGAAATGATTTAAAAGAACTTAATGTGGGTACAACTCATGATTGGAGATATACTTATGCGAATAGTGAGTTTGATAAGAAAATTGAAGAAGGGATTGAATATCATCAAGCTCTTCGAGAAGTTTCAGAAGAGCTGAATCATACTCGAAGAAGTATGACTCTATTTTATTTAGAAAGAGTATAGTTATCAAAGTATATTTTTACAAAGGTAACTAAGTTAAAGTTCACATGCTGATTTAAATCCTAGTTCACAGGAAATTTTATAAAACTTATTAGCTAAGTCAGGGTTCTTTTTAATACCAAGACCTTTATGATAACTATATGCAAGAGTGGAACATCCCATAGGCGATTTTAAATTACAAGATTTTTGATAATATTTAAAGGCTTTTTTATCGTCTTTTTTTACATCATTCTGTGATATTTTATCATACATTAATCCAAGTTGAAGACAACTATAATTATGATTAAGCTCACAAGCTTTCTTATAGAATTCTACTGTCTTATTATCGTTTTTTTCAACACCTCTTCCCTCAGCATATCTATAAGCTACTATTTGACATCCGTGAATAAGCTCATTATTACAGGCTTTTTTATACATTTTAGTTGTCTTGGAAAAGTCTTCTTTTTTATCAGTCAGGTAATGCTTATATAAATCTTCAAGTGATTGACAACCTTTGATATAGCCATTGCTACAAGCTTGCATGAAAAATTTTTCTGCTTTACTTATTTTATGGTTTAAAGAATAATAGTCTTTTTTATATATCTTATGATAGATGTTACCTAATGCTATACAGGATTCCATTTTACCATTATTACAAAGTTGTTCTTGATTTTTAGTAGTCGTATTAATATCATTTGAAAAACTAAAAATAGTAAGTAGTAATATTAATATTGTTTTTTTCATTATCACTGTTTATATCCTATCTGTATTTTCTAAGTTTTGTTTTTTTTCAACTTCATTTTCATTTTGATATTTAGAGTCAATATATGTGATTGATGACATTGATGATAGGGGGTCGACCATAACTGTACTCAAAGTAATAGTTGCTCTTGTATTAGGTGTCCAGCTATTACTCATGAGTAGTGGTAGTTCTACATCTTTCATTTGAGATTTATTATATTTTTTATTTAAAGCTTCTTTTACTTTTTTGTGAAAATCGATTCCATCTAAAGTAGGGATTGAGTCCCATACGACGATAACAGCATAAAGTTTTTCATTCTTTTTTGTTAGGAAGAGTCGTATAGTCGCTTTTTGATTTAATATTGTTGTATGATATAGAAGGTGTTCACCACTAATAGGGATTCCACTTTCAGTTGCTATTTTTGCACTTATGGTATCTTTTAAAATATTATATGTTCCATTTTTGTTTTTTGGAAACTTTTTAGAGAAAATGTTACCAGAAGAATATCCTGATACTAAATCATCTACTAGAAAAGCTCCTTGAGCTTTCGTTAAGTAAGAATTTGTTGCTTTACTAAGTTTACAAAATTTTTTTCTCTCATTACATTCTTTATCGAGGATTTTATCCATTTTAAATGCGTGTTTATATGTATCATATAGAAGAGTAGCACTTATTTTTTCAGAGTCTTGAATATCTTTTGTTTGTTGAACAAAAGTCTTTATACAATTCATAACATGCTTTTCATCACATACTGTTTTATCTTTATCAGTAGGGTTTGCATTGAGGTTTAATACAACTCCTATTAATAGTCCGAGCATAATTTTTTTCATTTAATTTCTTCCCCTTATGAGTAATTACTGATTGAAAATAAAATCATAACTAACTAAGATAGTTAAATTACTGAAATTTTAATTAAAAAGTTGTATTATTGAATAATCTTGATGAAAACTTAACAAAGTTTTATAAAACTATTGGTTCAAATGTTAAGAAGATACGAGAGGATAGAGGACTTACGCAATTAGAACTCTCTCAACAAATGAACTTTAACTCTGTGGGCTTGATTGGTCAAGCCGAAATTTATTATAATAAACAGCACTTTAGTTTAAAACATCTTTTTATGATAGCTTCAATCCTTGAATGTAGTATTGAAGATTTTTTTGAAGGAATTAAAGTACCTCCTATGAATTGGGATATTAACTAGCTTTAAAATAATTAGCTCTATGTTTCACAAAACTAAAGAGTGAACTCTTTGAGCCTACTCCAATATTTTTAACTATTTTTTCATAACTCAAACCTAAATTTAAATATTCTCTAATTTTTTCTTTATGTTCTTCAAATTGTGTGTTATTAGAGATTGAACCTTTTTGTTTACCAATAAGCTTACCCTCGTTTCTTGCTTTGGCTAATCCAGCTTTTGTTCTTTCACTAATAAAGTCTCGTTCCATTTGACTAAAAGCAGAAAGTAGGGTTAAAAACATGGTTGTGATTGGATTTGTATCTAGTGGGTCTACTATGATATTATCTTTGATGATATGAAGAATGATATTTTTACTTTTTAGTTCATCTATAATTTCAAGGACTTCTTTTGTATTTCTTCCAAGTCTATCTAGTTTTGTAATATAGAGGTGGTCTTCGTTCTTCAGCATAGTTAAGAGAGAATTAATTTCTCTATCTTTCTTACTTTTTCTACTTGATATGACAATTTCTTGAATTTGAGTGAATTGAAATTTATTAGCATGTGCATAATTTAGAAGTGCAAATTTTTGTTTCTCTGTATCTTGTGTTGAAGTTGATACTCGACAGTATCCGTAGTGTTTTTGTGTACCTTTCATAGTTTTTTCTCCGTTGTTCTATCTGAACCCTATATTATAGCTTGATTGGAACAAATAATCTTATTTATACATACCGTTTTCATAGTCTATTTTAAAGTAATTTAAACGGTCGTCTAAAATAAACTAAAAAATTTATAAAGAAATTTTGTTATTTTTTAAATCTGTACTATGATGATACAAATTTTAAGAGAGAAAGGATGCCATACAAAAATACTGAACAAGAATATGAGTTAAAACAATTAAAAAGTAAGAATGATAAAGTGAAATCACAATACATACATTTTTGCCAACAAAATGAGGGAAGAGAAAGAAGTTTAGTAACTTTTACTATTCCATCTATGGAAAATAAACAAAAGCAATTATTAGCAATCAAACAAATTAAGAACTACTTTTCCAAACGGCTACAAAGTCTTAAATGTAATGTTCAGTACTTCATGGTTATTGAGTTAGGAGCAAGTAGAAACAATCCTCATCTTCATGCACAATTATTTTACGAGAAAGAAAATAAATTAAAAATAGAGAAAGCTCATGATAAAACACTTAAAGAGTTCTCTTTGAAAAAAGAAAGATGTAAAATTGTCTATGATGATAAAAAAATATCATCAACATCATCTTACAATTATTCAATCAAAGAGTTTGACAACAAACAACTAAGTGATGAAGAGATTTTACTTTTAGATAAAGTTAGAAAAGAACTAAAAACTGGTGCTAATAAATATATTCAGTTTCATTCAAAATCACGACCATCTCAAACACAGCCAATTTATAAGCATTTTTGGTTTAAACACGGCATGACATATAATAATGTGAACGAACTATTTAATGGCTATGCTAGACGCTTTAACATACCATCAGAGTCATTTTATATCAAATTTAAATATCCTTGTTTTCGACTTGGGAATACAGTAATTGTTATTGATATTGTTAAACTTTATGAGTTGATTTTACTGAAACTTTTATTTTTAAATTTGCTAAAAAGTAGTGAAAGGTGTATATATTGTAACAAGAGCTATATTTATAAAGAATTAAAAAGTATTTCATTTATTAATTCTTATAGAAGTAGAGAGTTACGAATCAAGAAAAAACTTTTAACTCTTAATTCTCATCAATATATTTAATTATATGGGAAAAATCAATGTCATCATAATTTAATTGATTAACTGAGTCGGCTAAATCATATAATGAGATATGTTCATAATTATAGTTACCTGTTTTATGTCCTACAAGATGGTCAACCATTTGAGGTTTATTAGAACTTTTAACTTTAGTGATAAAGTTATGCCTAAAGTTATGAAAAACCTTAGTTTCTCCATTTGCTTCGATTTCTTCTAGGTTTAACCACTCTTTTCTAAAGTTATGATTACTAAACTTTTTACCAAAAGGAACTCCATATCCTCGTTTATTTTCCCCTAATTGAGGAAAGACTCTCTCTATATTTTGAGACTTTAGTTTGTTAATATAATCTAGGAAACCTAATTCTATTAATTTGTCATGAATAGGTACTATTCGTTTAGCACTTGTATTTTTGGTCAAGCATCTAAAAGTAGTTGATGGTTATAGCGATTAATAACAAGATTAACAGAATATTCAAGCTTCTCCCAAGACTTAGAAAACTTAATAGTTTTACGTTGAAGTCGAGCTAAAACCAT
>CACVAR010000122.1 GCA_902727905.1 uncultured Sulfurovum sp.
AAAAATGTTGTTTTATCTCTAGTCATAAACTGTGATTGTTACAAGATTTGAAGTTAGTACTTCAATCTTACAAGAGTAATATATTTCTTTTTAGAAGTACATTTACTCTTAATTTATTATACGAGGTGAATGGAGCTTTAATAACACAGGTAGCTCATTTGGGACCAAATCGGTTCTTCATGCCAGTGGTGATAGTGTCAACTATAAAAACTATGCTGTTGAAAATGGAAAACTCAAATTTGAAACCATTTTAAGCTCAGGTGATGTGGTTACCACACTAAGAGCTGTGAATGACAGTGAAGAGACAGAAAGCTCTTGTGGTATGAGTAGTACTACAAAATATAAGATGAACAATGGTCAATTAGAAAGAGACCCAATTAACCATAGAAGAGTGCTTGAATCTGTGACCATAAGAACACCAAGTGGTTTGGTAAGAGAAGTTCTTTATAGCAAAGCTTTTAATTTAGATGCAGATAACAATTTACTGTCATTCACAAGCACAACAACCCTTAATGGTAAAACCATACAGAGATAAAGAGATTATGTAAATAAGATTGAAACCCAAACAACACCATTGGGAAAAACAAATGTTGTTGAGTACAATGAAAATGATTTGGTCAAATCAGTCACACCATACGGTCTAAATAAAATGATTTATACTTATGATGACAAAGGAAGAGTGAGCAGAACCAAACAGGGAAAAAGAAAAGTTACCTACACCTATGACGCAAGAGGCAATATTGCTTCAACGAAAGATGCTTTAGGGAGAGCCACACGGTTTGAGTATGACAATCGTGACAGAGTTGTTAAAACCATCTATCCAAATGGAAACATGAGTGAAAACATTTATGACAAAAATGGAAATATGACCACACTGAGAACGCCAAGACCAAGTGACCATACTTTTAGCTTTAATGGCGTGAACAAACGAACAGGGATGAAGTCTCCTTTAGGTTTCCAAACCACTTACGACTATGACAAACAAAGAAGAGTTACCAAAATAACCCGTCCATCAGGCAATACGATTAACCATACCTACAATAACGGAAGAGTTACGTCAACCACAACAGCTGAAGGAACGACAAATTATACTTACAGTTGTCAAGGCAATGTAGTGAGCAAAACAAAAGCGAGTGAAAGCATTAACTACGAATACGATGGAACTCTCTTAACCAAAGCCACCCAATCAGGTCAACTCAACCAAACATTTAACTTTGGCTATAACAATGACTTTTTACTCTCTAGCTTTTCGTATGCAGGAGCTAGTAGCAACTACAGTTATAACAATGACAATGAACTAACACAAGTAGGCGACTATGGTATTACAAGAAGCAGTCAAAACAGAGTTAAAAAGATAAGTGATGGTACTTACAATCAAACGGTTAGATACAATAAATATGGTGAGATAAGACAATTCAAAGACAAAAGAACGATTGTGACTGTATCTTACAACAAACTAGGGAAGATTACTAAAAAAGTAGAAAAAGTTAATGGAAAGAAGAGAACGTACAAATATACCTACGATAAACTAGGACGACTCACCAAAGTTAAAAAAGGTAAAAAGGTTGTAGAACGTTATACCTATGATAGCAATGGCAATAGAGCCACAGCCAAAGTGTATGGTAAGAAAAGCACAGCTTCATACACACTTGATGACCAGTTGGAGGTTTATGGTAATAATACTTATAGATATGATAATGATGGTTACCTTAGTGAAAAAACAACCCCTAATGGAACGACTACGTACAGTTATGGAACATTAGGGGAACTAAAGAAAGTGCTTACACCTACACAAACTATTGAGTACTTACACAATGCAAACAACCAAAGAGTAGCTAAAAAAGTCAATGGTGAGATAGTAGAGAAATACCTTTGGACGAATTTAACAACACTGTTAGTTATTTATGATAAAGATGACAATCTGATTCAGAGATTTGAATATGCTGATAATCGAATGCCCATCTCAATGACTCAGAATAACAAAAAGTATTATTTACATTATGACCAAGTAGGAACACTCAAAGCTGTTAGTGATAGTTCTTTAAAAATTCTTAAAGAGATAAGTTATGATACTTATGGTAATATTCTGAAAGATACCAACCCAAGCTTTAAAGTTCCATTTGGCTTTGCTGGTGGGCTTTATGACACTGACACTCAATTAACTCGATTTGGTTATAGAGATTATGATGCTTATACTGGTAAGTGGATGGCTAAAGACCCTATTGACTTTGCTGGTGGGGATAGCAATCTTTATGGGTATGTTTTGCAGGATCCTGTTAGTGGGGTTGACCCTAGTGGATTATTTCTTGCAAACCTTATTGGTGCTACTATAAACTTAGGTTTTGAAGGATATATCCAATACCAAGCAGGAGAATTAAACGTAGGTAGATTACTAGTTGCTGCTGGAACAGGGGCATTAGGTGGTTTTGGTAGTACATTTGGTAGAGCAATAGGGTTTGGTACTGTAGCAGGTGCTACAAATAATGCTTATCAGCAATTAGAAGCTGATTCTTGCAAAGATTTTGATTATGGTGGACTAGCACGTAGTGTAGGATTTGGTGCTGCTGGTGGAGGATTAGGTTATCTTGGAAGTTCTTTAGGTAATGGTATTTTAAAAGATCCAACGCAACGATATTTAAATAATGCTGTCTTCCCAAGAACTCCTGTCTTCTCAACTTCACCTCGATATGGAGCTGAAGGGTCTGCAATAGGTGCATCAGTGGGAGGTATTCTTGGAAATCAGTAATTGGTTTGATTTAAGTATTTATATTCTTTTTACAATAGGGATGATTATCAGTATACCTATTGGATTAAGATACTTTTATCTTGGAATTAAGAGTATAGTACAATTAGGATTGAGAAAAAAATCTTTAGAATCATTATTTTTGGGATTATTTTTCTTTTTTGTAGGAGTATGGTATTTATATTTTGATAAAGGTGGACATATTTTTCTTTTATCTCAAGAATTAAGAGTTTTTTTTGTTCAGGAGACAAATTTTCAAATCAGTTTTAAGACACTAATGAGTATTTCATTTTCTGTTTTACTTTTTGCTTTTATCTCATCTATATTTTTTATTAAAAGTGATGTGCAAAAAATAGATGGTTTTTATTTACTACAATATAATTTTATGTTTAAAATATTTTCATATTTTATGATTATTGTAGCTATATTATTATTTAAACTTCTATTTGACAAAGAAGTCAGCATTAGTCTTTTAGTTATATCTTGTATAGTTTTATTTATACCCTCCATTATGATACTATTACAATTTAATCTAGTTAAAGTTAAATATGATGATATGAATATCTATTTGTATTCACCTTGGCATAAAAATAGAGTAATACAATGGAGTAATATAAAAAGCTATGCAGTCTTAAATAATTACCATATATATCGGATTAAAATGAATAATGGAGATAATATAAATATTCCTTTTTCCCTATCTGGTTTAGGAAGTTTTTTTGAAAGACTACATCAAGAGAGATTGTTACAAGAACTATAACCTATAAATAAAACGTAAATAACTAAAAAGTAGAGAAGTACCCTTTGGGCGAATCTAACAACACTTTTGGCTATTTATGACAAAGATGATAACTTAGTGCAACGATTTGAATATGCTGATAATCGAATGCCCATCAGTATCACAAGTAACGGTCAAAAATATTATTTACATTATGACCAAGTGGGAACACTCAAAGCTATTAGTGATAACTCTTTAAATATTCTTAAAGATACCAATCCAAGCCTTAAAGTACCATTTGGCTTTGCTGGTGGGTTGTATGACACTGACACTCAATTAACTCGATTTGGTTATAGGGATTATGATGCTTATACTGGTAAGTGGATGGCTAAAGACCCTATTGACTTTGCTGGTGGGGATAGCAATCTTTATGGGTATGTGCTTGGGGATCCTGTTAATGGGATTGACCCTAGTGGGTTGTTTACTGAAGAATTATTTTTAGTTGGTGGATTGATAGTGATTGGTGCTGAGGCAATAGGTGAAGCTGCTCTTGTAGCTTTAAGTACTGCTTCTGCTTATTTATTTAGTGAAGCTATTGCTGGAGAGAAAGATGTTGTATGTTTATCAGAAGGGGGTAAGTAAACGATTCCATCTCCCTATAAACATTTAGAAGATGAATTTTTAGATATGGGACAAGGTGACCCTTGTGGTAAAATAAAAGAAATGATAAGAAAAATGCAGGAACAAATTAGATGGAGGCAAGGAGATTTAAATCAACGTTCAGATAGTTATAGAGGACATGTACAACGGATTGAAATACTCGAAAAGAAAATAAGTTATTTAAGGGGTCTAATAGTTATGGGATGGTGTAAGTAATAAATGCAACGATTAACAAATAAATGGATTTCTCATATAACAGGTTATTTAGATGCTTTGTCTGATATTAGTGGAAGACAAAGAGAGTTTTATACAAGACTCTTCTTGTTGGAAAGTAATGATATATCTATAGAAGAACAACTTAAAGAGCTTTTGAATATTGAAGACTTGTTAAAGGTATTGGATAAAAAAACTTACAATAATGGGCATATTCAATACTTTTTAGAAAAGCTAATTTTGTTTAAACCTTTTTCTGGATTGTATGAAAATAATGAAGTCCATACTATTCCAGATAAGGTGTTAAAAGAGTATAGAGACTATATTATTTTTCATTTAAGTGATTATATAGATTTTGCATTAGAAGAAGAAAATATACAGTATCCATATAAATCAGATATGACTCTTATGTTATTAGAAGAAAGTGAAAAGCTCTTTATAGTTTTAGTACAAAAGGTAGAAGATAAAGAATTAATTTGGATATTTTGGCAACATAACTATAGCTATAGTGAAGTTAAAGAACTAGTCTCTAAAATTATCGTTTATTGTGATGAAAAATATATAAAAGATGATAAGCTTATAAAAGGAAATTACATTAATGGTTTACCTGAAGAAGTAAGTAATAAACTACTTGAATATTTACCAATAATTCAGGAAAAAGGTTATATTGAACCAAATATTCGAAATGAGTTTTTAAAGTACTTTACAGAAGAAAAAATTATAGAGTTGGAAAAGACATTATTCTAAAGTCATAACACATTGTAAAAAACGGTAGTTTTTGACTCGTTACAAAGCTTCCCTTGTCCCAAAGCTCCAGCTTTTGTGATGCAGATTGGAGTAGCTACATTAAAAAAATCTATACTCCAATAATATGTACTGAAGATTGAGCTTCAATAGAAAAGAAAATTAAAACAAGTTGTAGCGCATTATACTTATGACAACAATGGGAATAGAGCCACAGCTAAAGTGTATGGTAAAAGAGCACAGCTTCTTTGATGTGGTAACCCTATTTCATACAACTTTTTCCAAGAATCTAAGCAGCACTTTCATATCGTAACATTTTTTCTTCATAATCTACAGGAGATAAATAATTATTCGCACTATGCATCCTTTTTCTATTGTAATGAACTTCAATAAATTCAAATATTGACTGATTGGCTTCAGCCTTAGTTTCATAAGTAGTTTGATACACCAATTCAGTTTTTAAGGTATGAAAAAAGCTTTCAGCTACAGCATTGTCCCAGCAATTTCCTTTTCTACTCATGCTTTAAGTTATAACATAAGCTTTACATAGGTTTCTATACTCATGAGAGGCACCCCAAGAGCATTTCCTCACTTCGTTCACAGGACATATTGGCTACCTCTATCAGTATGCATAATTAATCCTTTTTGAGGTTTTCTATGTTGAAGTGCCATAAGTAAAGCATTGCTGACCAAAGGAGTTTTCATATTATCATCCATTGACCAACCAACTATTTTACGTGAATATAAATCCATAACCGTTGCTAGGTATAACCAACCTTGTTTCGTATGAATATAAGTTATATCACCTACATATTTACTATCAGGAACTGTGGCATTAAAGTCTCTGTTTAATAGGTTTGGAGCGATTGGTAAATTATGGTTAGAATCAGTTGTCCTTTTAAACTTTCTCTTTCCTTTAACCACTAAATCTAGGCGTTTCATCACTTTTCCTATCTTTTGCCTTGAAATAATAATCCCATACCTGTTACATAGTTTACTTTGAATAGGTCTTGTTCCATATTTCCTTCTTCCCTCTTCAAATATCTCTGTTATTAACCCATCTAATGACTTATCTATTTTTTCAACAACACAACCCATTTTGACCCAATGGTAATAGGAACTTCTATCTACTTTCAATACTTTACTCATTATTGAAATTGAATAATGCTCTTTATTCTTTTTCATCCATGCGTACTTTAAAGCGTTCACCCCTCAAGGGGGTACCGAGGTCTTTGGCAAAGTACGCTGTTGCCTTTTTTAAGATGTCACGCTCTTGTTTTACTAGCTTTAATTCTTTGCGTAGTCGTTTCAACTCTTCTGCTTCTGACTCTTTGAGTGTTGAACCTTTTTTACCTTTCCCTAACGCTGGAATTATTATTCCATTCTCTTCTTTATAGGCTCTTACCCAAGCATACAATGTCTTCTCATGTACATCTAAATCTTTGGCTATTTTTATTGTTGACTCTTTTGAATTTAATACCAACTAGATTACTGATGCTTTAAACTCTTGACTATACTTTCTCATCTTTTTTCCCTTACTTCATACTCTCTTATTTTAACTTATCCTTCTTGGACTTAGGTGTATGAATTTAGGTTACCACATCAAATAGTTTTGGCTTTAGTTAGTCGGAGTGTTACTAGGTATATTTTCTAAGCGTTGATAGCTGTTTTCGAGTGGTTTTAAAAATGAGTTTGACAAAGGTGCCCAACTTATTAAAAGTATCCAAAAGATTGAGATTGTAAGATGTTTTTTTGCTTTTTGAGTATGATTTTTATAAAGAAAATAAAGGGCTATAAGTGAGAAAATTAGACCAATTGACCAAGGCATGGCTACAACTGTAAGCATTTTTTTTAGGTCGTGCATCTCAAATTAGTTGATAAGAGTAGCAAGGTATAATGAGTTTATGAGACATAGACCAAGATGTAAAAAGTGTGGCAGTATTAATAGCGTAAAAAATGGGCATAATAGTTGTGGGACA
>CACVAR010000123.1 GCA_902727905.1 uncultured Sulfurovum sp.
TGTACGCTTTACAGCTTCTACAATAGAAGCAACTGATCTGTCTAAAACACGGTGATCATAAGCTTTAAGCTTAAGTCTAATTTTTTCCATTTAATTTACCTTATAAAGAACTCGTTAGGTTACTAGCAATCGATGCTTTCACATGGATTTTTAGCTCCTAACTAAATTTTGGAGCCGAATTATACCGAGACTTACTTTTATTGATGGTGTATTTTATGCTATTTTTGATCTGAAACTAAATTTTATTTCCTTTTAAAAAGGAAAAATGATATAATTCATGAAATTACTCAAAGGTCTTTAATGGAACTGTTAGAATATTTTTACGATCGAGATAATAATATAGAGAACTATCATCCTCGAAAATTTCACATTTCAGAAGCAGAAAAAATCTTTATCTATGGTTCACCAGCTTCTGGAAAAACCTCTTTAGTACTAGACTACTTAAAGAATTATGATAGTGAAAAAATTCTCTACATTGATTTTCAAGATCCTAAATTTGCTTTTCGTGATGTCATGGAAGAAGATATACAAAGTTTTGTTATGGTAAATGAGATTGACTATTTAGTATTAGATCATTATGAACATGAATATTTTGAAACTTTACCTCAAGTAAAACAATTAATTATACTCTCTTCTAGTTTTTATGAATATGAGGAAGAAATTGAAACATTAGAATTACCTTTACTAGACTATGAAGAATTTTATTCTTTTCAAAAAAGAGGAACAGAAAGGCAAATATTTAACCATTTCATACGACGAGGTACCTTACCAGCTTTAGCAATTCAATCAATACCAAAAGAACAACTTTTTTTAAATTTTATACGTAGTCACTTTAATGAGTCAGAACAAAAACTACTGGGTGTACTAGCGCATTTTAATGGTGCTACTGTTACAACTTTCCAACTTTATACTCATGCAAAAGAGCGTTATAAGATTTCAAAAGACTTAATCTATAAACAAATCAAATCTTTTAAAGAGCAGGGTATCATAACTTTTATTAATGACATTGAAAACCCAAAACAAAAAAGACTTCTTTTTTTTGATTTTGCTCTTGCCAAGTATCTAACTTTAACACAAAACTTTCCTAAACAGTTTGAAACCATGATAGCACTCTCTTTAGTCAAACACCAAGTACCTTTTAAATCTTTTAGTGCAAATGCCTACATCACACATTTAGATCAGTTAATACTCCCTGCTCCATTTGAAAATGAAGAGAGTTTTTGGAAAAAAGCACATAATAAGTTTACAACTTATAAAAAACAAAATATTAAAAAAGTATACATCATAACTGTAGGAACAAACTTTGAATTTAGAATTGAAAATATAATTTTTGAAGCACTACCCTTTTATGAATGGGTAGTCATTAATGATGAGAGTTGAATCTAATATTCAACCTCTACCTCACTTAACTGAACCATACTGTTCATCTCTTTTAAAAGCTTTGTATTCTTAGAAAGAATTATTGCCATCTCTTTTGCAGAAGTTTTTTCTTTGATATATAAAGGCTCTAATGTATTCCACATTTTCAAAACCACTTGAAGTTGTTTAGTAATTTTTTTATTTGTAGCTTTAGTAATCTTTTGACTTTCATCACCTTGTATCAAGGCATTTAAAGAGTCATCAAATAGCTTTACGGTCTTCAGTAATTTCTCTCTAACACGTTTGTCACCTCTTAAAATCAAAAGTTTTTCTTTCGTCATCTTCTGTGTTAACATACGTTGTCTACCAGCAACATTCACTACGCTTAAACGAGATACCTCCAAATAGTTCTCAGAAGTATTTGATAATTCATAGGCTTTAACTAACTCATTTGAAAGTGCTAAGAGCTTTTCATTATTTGACATAATATACTTAAAAGACTCTCCGTTATCCTTATTTTTACTAATGGTCTGAATATGTACATAAAAATCTTTCCATAGATTTTCTACTTTAGTTATTTGTATAAGAACATCTTTGTTGCTAGCTTTAGGTATTCCCATTTTACTGTCACCATTCTTAAATGCTTTTAACGTTGTATCATAAAGTGATGCTAGCTCTTCTAATTTTTCCATACTCTCTTTTTTTTGAACATTAAGTTCTATCTGCAAAACTAATTTTGACATGTATTGAGTTAACATTCTTTGTTTACCAGAAAGATTTATGGTTTTTTTTAGAACACCACTTTGATTCATAAACTCTTCAACTAACGAAGAAAAATCAAGTGAATTTGTTGCGACAATGCTGCTAGTAGGTAGTATTAGTACTAATAATGTTTTTTTTAAAATTTGTTTCACGAAGTAATCCTATGTAAATATTTAGGAAAATTCTACCATATCTAACATAGAACAACATTGATAAATATGAATAATTTTTATACAAGTTATAAGGAGTTACCCCCTTCAGATACCTACGGCACACAGTAGAAGCAGGTGGGCTGCTATGTTCCCATCCTGACCCGTTGCCTACTAAAACCATTGCATAGGTCTAAAAGGAGCGAGGAAATAATAACCAAAAGGAGCTGAAATAAAATTAAAACTACAGTATTTTAAACACTATTAGCTATAATTTCATGCTTCAATAAAGAAGAATCTGCTGAAAGGTGTCCGAGTGGTCGAAGGTGCAGACCTGGAACGTCTGTGTGGGGTAACTCACCGAGGGTTCGAATCCCTTCCTTTCAGCCATAAAACTTAATAAACTTTTTCTAATCTATCCAATAACATTTCAAGTACCTCATCTGTTAAATTAATATCAATACTCTTATTAATCATCATATGTACAGAAATAATACGTTTAATATATGCTTTCTGCTCTTCTATTGAAAACTTTTTTTCTCCATCTTTTTTAAGAACACTATGTTCCTTAGTTAACAATTGTAAATTATCAACATGATGTTTACCCTGCTTACTGTTTAATAAAGAGTAGGCATGATGTAATACAAAATTTAAAGAGAAATATCTGTTAAGCTGCTCCTTAATATTCACTACTTCTTCCAGTCTATATCTATCTGACTCAGTTAACTTCTTTATATCTTCATCTATTTTTTCTTCTATTGTAATAGATTCTACATCTTTATGTAGTTCTATTTTTGTTAAATCATTTTTCTTATTCTCTGAAATATAAAGTACTTGTCTATATGGTTCAACATCTAGTATCTTAATCTCAGGAAATTCACCTTTTGAGACCTTTAAACTCATATTAGCTGCCAGTGACTTTAAAGTCATGGGTTCATTTGTAGTACTATTAATTTGATTTAAAATTGAAGGGTAATCCTCCACTACCTTATTTACCCATGTAGATATGGTTACAGGTGCTTCAAATGTTTTCAGTACATGCATAAATCTTTCTTTTTTCGTCACAATCAATCCTTTTTCAATATAATTATAATAAATTTTAACATAAATAATTATAATACAACTTAAAAAAATATAAATTTATTTTTCTAAGTTAAAAAAAGATGAAACTATTTATAAAGCTAGACTCGCAATAAATTAAACTCTAGGCTCCTCTATTCGACAGAAAAATAATAAATTACAAGAACTATCACCTTGACCAGCATTTACCAAGACATAAGTAGACCCATCTACAAGCCAAACTGCTAATTCAGTATCTCCATATGTTAGGTTTTTAAGTAGTGGGGAAAGTGTTTCATATCCACCTAAGGTATCAGAAACTTCAGTCTGCAAGATAGGAACTGTTCCTAAGACCTTTAAAGAAATTGCTTCTTGTGCTTGTAAATACTTTATATGAAATATTCTATCTTTTTTTGCACTATGATTCATTTTCATAGTAAAATCTAAAAGTTTAATTTCTCCAAAATTTGCATAAGCTTTCTTCTGCTTGGGTACAGCGTACGGATTAAACTCCTCAACATAGTTATTTAGTACTAAACTACCATCGTCAGTAAATACATCTTCACGAATAATGTCAAAATATCTATTTTTATTCAACATTTGAAATCCTTTTAAAAATTTATATTTCAAATTGTATCATAAAATAATTTACTTTGTATAAAATATTTCAAAATGAAATATTTTATACTCTATTTTGACTTATTTATACTATCCAAGCGTTTTTGTACATTTTCAGGAGTATTATGAAAACGGGTATAACGTGTTGATTCAAAAATTCCTTTACAAATACCTTCCATCTCTTTAGCTAATTCAGGATGCTTATCTATCAGGTTTTCATCTTTTTTATCGTAATAATATTTAAATAAACCCTTATCTTCTCCATTAGCACGCATTCTAAAAATATACTCTTTCCCTATAAGATTCAAGCGAAAGTTCTCTTCATGGGTCAAATAAAAAGCATAATGCTGTTTTTTATCAAAATTTTTATCTAAAATATCACGACCAATGGCTGTATTTATATATTTCTCTCCTATTAATCCAGCAATCGTTGCCATCATATCTGTTTCTGAAATCGGATAATCAATTTTTTTATGTTTAATAAGTTCTGGTGCATAAATAATCAATGGAGTATGAATCGTATGTGTTTCAAAGGTTTGTTCAGCTTCATGCATATGATCACCTCGTCTAGCCAATCCATGATCACCAATAAAAATAAATATGGTATTTTTAAAGTAAGTCTCTTTTTTTGCTAAATCAATTAACCTCTTTACTGAATGATCTAAAAACCTTTGTCCATTTAACTCATCTAATTTACCATCAAAACTATACTTAAATAAACTCTCTTCAGATATATCTTTAGAATATTCAAAACCATAGTTTTCATCAGGAATAGTATTAGGTGAATGATTACCAGCTAATTGTATAAAAGCAAAAAATGGTTTTGTCTCTTTCTTTAAAATATCATTCGCTTCATTTACTAAATGAACATCCGAAATACCCCAAACATCATTATGAGGTGAATTAGGATAATCTTGTTCTTCATAGGTATGCATTCCATTTACATTTCCTATGACACCACGAACATTACCCCAACTCAAGCTACCTCCAATAAAATAATGTTTTTCATAATCTTTTAATGAATTTAAAATCATATGTTCTTGTACAATCATAGGGTTTCTAGAACTTGTTCGCATTCTCTCTACATCAGGCAATCCTGTCATTGCAGTCCAAACACTTCGTGCTGTACCTGCATGTGGTGTATAAAATCTACTATAAGTTAATCCATTATCACTCATCTCTTGTAAAAATGGTGTTGGATTAAGAGGGTTCCCTGCCATACTACTTCGAGCATAGGAGCTAGACTCACCTAAAATAAAGACAATATTAGGCTTGTCAAAATAATATTCTGGACTATGATTGGGTTCTACAATTCTAAGTAAACTCAGATTATTTTCATCAGGACTATCAATTTCCAAATACTTAACCATGTCAGGATAATATCGCTTAGTCTCATTTACAACATACTTAATATCACTATTTTTCAATGTATTTTTAAAATAAGTCACTGGATTTGATGCTAAATAAGAGAGAAAACTATTAGAAGAGTAAAATGCCTCAGACCATCGCCAAGGATACCACTCAAACTTTCCATATCCTCCAAACATATATAGGACAAAAAACAATGAATAAATTGTAACTTTTTCTCTTTTAGAACTAAACTTATCTATTCCTTCTTCTACTGAACCAACAATCTTCTTCATCAAAAAGAAAAGAACAGCTGATAATAGTACAAAGCCTATGGTTATCGGAAGAATAGGATAACCTTCAGAAAGCATTTTAAAAGCTTCTCCTATATCATAAAAATAACGTACAATAGAAGAGTCCACCATTTTCTTAAAGAAATCAAAATAGAAAAAGTCTATAATATAGATACCTAAGAAAAGTATATTGACTAAAAATAAATAGGTTATCCAAAAATATTTTCCAAAAGTAGATTTGAATATACCAATATATTTAATTCCACCAAAAAGAAATATGGGTAAATTTGCAATAAGTGCTAGCTGCAGGTCAAACCTAAAACCAAGCCAAAAAGAGAATAAAACATCTAAACTATTATAGCCTGTGCCATAGTCTTTAAAAATAATAAAAAATACAACTCTCAAAAGTGTAAAAGCAACTACTTCCCAAAAAGTAAGAATCAATAAAAAACGAATTAATTTAGGCAATTTTATTTTCACAATTATTTATCCAATATATTAAAGGTGCTATGTTCACCACTATTTCTTGCTTTATAACTCATTAAAAAGTCACCTTTCTCTTTTCCATCAGAAAAACTACTTCTATAGCCTAGTCCCTCAACAACTACCCGTGTTTTTGCTCTAGCATCACTGTTACTCCATTGTTCATACTCTACTCTATATAGGGCACTATACATTTGAGCTCTACCTGTTCCATGATAACAATGTATTAAAATAGGATAGCTTTCTTCTCTGTCTAAAACTTCAAAAAACTTTGTAAGTGTCGCTTTTGTAGGTACTTGACCAGAAGGAATATTAACATGCTTTATATTTAAATTATATTTTTCATTAATTTTATTAATCGCTTTATCTTCAGCATTAATTTCAGCTTGTTTTGCTGGATTTAGGGCATCTTGAACCCCAGGGTCAAGCAGGTCAACTACTGTTTTAATATTATTATCTACTAAAAAGTCTTCTAGTCTATCAGGATGAATCAATGCAGATTTATAAACTCTATTATCACTAATTGTTTCAAACCTATAGTTAAAATGAACTTGCCAAACATAAAGTGCACCTCCGACTAAAAGAAAAAGACCTAAGAACTTTAACACCTTTTTCACAATTCAAACCCTTATTATCAATATAATCGTATTTTATCATAAATTTAAAAAGAATCTCTCTAGGGCGTTATCTTTAAATTATTAATAAAAGAGACAATATTAAAATTTTTATTTGCATGTTTCCATTCATCATGAACTCGATTTTCATTTTTAAACTTTTTAAGAGTTACAACACTTTTCAATCCATTATACTCTTTAGCTGTAAAACATACTTTATTTTCAAAATTTAAATTATCAAATCTTTTTGCCATATCATCTTCAAATTTATCTCCATCACTAAATTTAAATATTAGCTTATTAACATTCATTCTATCAACTCTTCTTAACCATTTATCTTTTGCATCAGCTGCTGA
>CACVAR010000124.1 GCA_902727905.1 uncultured Sulfurovum sp.
ACTATTGTTTACAATTATAAACAAAAATGATACTATAGGGTACGTCTAAGATTCAACTCTCTTTCAAATGCCCAACTTTGTTTGTGTTCATTGATAACACTTTTAGAAATTGTTTCTATTAACATAGACTCTTTGTCCTCTAGCATCATGTAAATTTCACCTGTTGGTTCTACTAACATACTGTCTCCATAAAATTTCCATTTAATCTCTTCATCTTTAAATTCACCTAGACGATTTGCACGTAGTATGTAGCATCCATGCAGGAAGGCTTTGGTCTTGATGATTTCACGCCAGCGATTATGTGATTCAAAAGTAGAGGCTGTTGGTAGTAAAACTAAGTTGATTTTCTTTTTTGTAACATCTTCCCAAAAAGGATCAAAGTGTAATTCAAATCCACCCATGACCATAACTCTAAATCCATCAACTTGGAAACTAAGTGGTGCTTCTAATTTTTTGATCTCATTGGCAAACATTTTTTTTTCATTCCAGTGTTTGTAAGGCATTAGTATTTGTTGTTCATAGTATATCGTCGACTTAGCTGTTATTTTAACAATAGTTTTGATGTATTGCTTATTTTTAATGATAATGAGAGGAGCTACAAAAACCATTTGGTATTTAATAGCAAATTTTTTGAGTAATTCAATATGTTTATCGCTTTGTTCTTCAACCATTTTTATTGGTATATTAGAAAGTTCTTTAAAAAAATGATTTAAAACATATTCACCTAGTAAAACCAGTCTTACCCCACGACTATGTGCATTCCTAAGGTAAAACTCAAGTTTGGTAGCTTGCATTCCTAAAGTGGGCAGTTGCAGTGCTGCAATGGTAAGAGTTTTTGAATTGGACACTGTTAAGACTTAGTGTTGTTTTTTTCAATAGTCTCAATTTTTACTTTAGCTTCTTCAATCATTTTTTGGGCTTCTTTTATTTGTGTTAAGCCATTTTCATAAAGCTTCAAACTCTCTTCTAGTGTGATTTCTGGATTTAGGAGTTGATTTAATATTTTTTTTGACTCTTCCAATTTATGTTCAAATGTTTCGGTTTTCATAACTTGACCTTTAAATTAATTTTTTTCTAATTTATCTTTGATAATTGTATCAAATTTTTCTATTTGTACAAGAAATGCATCATGTCCATAGTTACTATCAATCTCATAGTGCGCAGACTTTTGTTGATTTCGTTGTAACATTTGATGTATATGTTCCATCTCTTTTGGAAAAAATAGATAGTCCCCTTTAAAGGATATAAGTGTTATATCAGCTTTAATACGTGAGATAGCATCGTATAGGGAGTCATAACCCCTACTTAAATTATAAGTATTAATGGCTTTAACTATATAAAGATAAGAGAGTGGATCAAAAATTCTTGAAAAGTTATTGGTATTGTATTCCATATAACGCTCAACTTCATAACGTCCAAAAAGTTCAAAAAGTCCATCATTACTCACATAGTTTCGTCCAAACTTATCATTCATGGAGTCAGGAGAAAGGTAAGAAATATGGCCAGCTATTCTTCCTATAGCCAGCCCATCTAAGCCTTCTTCTTCAAAAGCACCTTTTTCATAGTTACCATTGTCAAATCTAGGGTCTCTTCGAATTGCTTCCATGGCGACTTTGTTGAAACCCATCGTCCAAGGTTGAGTTGCATAAGTAGCTGCAAGAGAGATAATCTTGTCTGCAAAGTTTGGATAATCCACAGCAAATTGTAAAGCTTGCATACCTCCCATAGAACCACCGACAATAGCATATAAGTGATGTATGCCCAGTTGTGATAGAAGTTGTTTTTGGGCTTTAATCATGTCTTTAATGGTTAGTACAGGGAACTTTAAACGAAAAGGTCTTTGTTTAGGGTAGTCATTATCCATAGGGGAGGTGCTACCAAAACAGGAACCAAGAACATTGGTTGATACCACAAAGTATTTTGTTGTATCTATGGCTTTCCCATCTCCAATTAAATCATCCCACCATCCAGCTTTGGTTTCATTTTCATATTTTCCTGCTGCATGAGCTGAACCACTTAATGCATGACAAATTAAGATAACATTGGAAGCATCATCATTGATTTCACCATAGGTTTCATACGCAATTTTGTAAGGTTCTAGGATTCTTCCACTTTCCAGATATAAAGGACTGGTAAAATGGGCAACATGGGTTTCTAATTTCATTAATAGAATTTTATCTAATTTGTACTTTATAAACATATTCGTTGCTTGGAAAACAAACTTAATAAAATAATTGATATTTTATTATCAACAAATCATATGATTTATAGTTTTATTTAGTGCTACTATGCTAGAATAGTTTTTAATTCAAAGGAGCAATATTATGAAAATTAAAGTTTTGTTATTAATGGTATTGGCAACAGCTCAACTTTTAGCTGTTAGTCAAAAGAGTGTGGAGTTCTATGTAAAACAATACATAGAAAAAAAGACAAGTTCTCCTGTTCAAAGTATTGAAACATTGTCAAGTTATCCTATAGAAGGAACAAATGGCTGGAAAGTATACTTTCTCGCTTTGGATGTTAAAGTTAATATGGGTGGGAAAGTAGTTCCTCAAAAATTGAATCAAGTCGTTTTTAATAAGGGAAGTAAGATAGCATTTTCTTTAAAAGATAATAAAGGTAAAGATTATGCAAAGATTTTAAAACCAAAGGTGCCTGCCAGTGCTTATGACAAGAAACATTTACTTGCAGGAGATGTTAATGCTAAACACAAAATTTTAGTTATGTCTGATCCTTTTTGTCCATTTTGTCAAGAGATTGTGCCTAAACTAATTGAGACTGTACAGCAGAATCCTAAAGTTTTCTCATTGTACTATTATCATTTACCTCTTTTACGTATTCATCCTGCTTCAGATGTGACAACTAAGGCGATGCATATATTTCAAGAGCGAGGACAGGTGCGAAAGTTAAAGCAGTGTTATCATTTACTTGTTAGTGAAAAAGAGAGAAACCCTAAAGTTATCTTAGAGGCTATTGCTAAAAAGACAGGAGTCTATTTAACAGAAAAAGAGATAAATGATGTAGAGGTACAAAAAGCTTTGGACTTTGATATAGCCATGAAAAAACGTTTAATGGTAACAGGAACGCCAACTATTTTTATTGATGGTACATGGGATCCAACACGTTTTAAATATAAAGAGTATTTACCTAAAAAGTAATAAGAGAGAAAATAACTTGGAACTAAGTCCAAGTTATTTGTTTATGAAAGTGCTTTCTCTAAATCTGCAATTAAATCAGCAGAGTCCTCTAGTCCTACAGACAATCTAATTAATCCACCAGGAATACCACAATCTATAAGCTCTTGAGCTGATAACTGTTGATGTGTTGTACTAGCAGGGTGTGTAATAATTGATTTAGAATCACCAATATTTACAACAACTTTAAAAATTTCTGTTTTATCAGCAATGGCTTGTGCTACGTCTTTAGATTCAACTTCAAATGAAAGTAAACCAGAAGAACCTTTTGCAAAATATTTGTTAGCCAATGCATGGTTAGCATTTGATGCTAATCCAGGATAGTTAACTGATTTTACTTTTGGATGTGATTCTAGGTATTGTGCTACTTCTAAAGCAGAGTTTGAATGTTGTCTCATACGTAAAGGTAAAGTTTCTAAACCTTGAATGTAAAGCCAAGAGTTAAACGGACTAGGTGCTGCACCAAGGTCACGAAGGAGGGCTAAACGTACTCTCAATGTAAATGCTGGAAGAGGTAAGTCAGAATAAACTAAACCATGGTACGAAGCATCAGGTTCATTAAAGTGAGCATAACGAGGATTGTCCTTAATAAGATCCACTAAACCTTCCCTTTCAACAATCATACCACCAATGGCAAGACCTTGACCAGTAGTATATTTACTCGCACTGTGTACAACAACATCACAACCAATAGTAAGTGGTTTACATAAAATAGGTGTTGCTACAGTATTGTCAACACAAGTCATTATGTTATGCTTTTGTGCAATAGCAACAATGGCATCAAAATCTGCTACATCAATACTTGGGTTAGTGATACTCTCAAAAAGAATAATTTTTGATTTTTCATCAATAAGTGCTTCAATTTGAGATGGATTGTTTACGTTAAAGTAACGTGTTTCAATACCAAATCTTTTTAGCGTATGTCCTGTTAGTGTGGTTGTCCCACCATAAACTTGGGAAGCAACAATGATGTTGTCTCCAGCTTCAGCTACATTGGCAATGGCATAAAAAATAGCAGACATACCAGAAGCAGTTCCTACAGCTCCTCCACCATGCTCTAGCGCATTAAAACGCTTTTCAAATACATCCGTAGTCGGATTCATAAGACGTGTATAAATATTACCTAATTCTTTTAGGGCAAATAGGTTTGCTGCATGTTCAGTATTTCTAAACTCATAAGCTGTTGATTGGTAAATAGGAACAGCCATGGTTCCTTGGGCATCTTTTTCATATCCAGCATGAATTGCCAGTGTTTGTTCGTTCATAGAATCTTCCTTAATTATTTGGAAGGATTATAACTAAAGATTTATTTATATTCTATGTTATCAATATTTAATTTACGATTTTCAAATGGTTCTATAATAGTTGAAATTTCATCGAGTTTATAAGTGAGTGGAAAACCAATACTTGAATTTTTAGCAGTACTTTCTAAAATATAGTAAGGTTTACCATCAAGATATAGTGCTTTCTTTGATTGTACGTTATTTAAAGAAACAATAACAAAAATATGTTTTGGTACTAAGACAAAATAACTTTCAATGTTTAGTTGATGAAGTAAGGAGATGAGTAAATTACTTTTGTCATCGCAGTCACCAAAGTTTTTTTGAATGGTTTCTTGTGGAGAATTGGCCGTATAGTGATTAATAACATAGGGGATATTCGTAATATAGTTTAAGATACTTTGTACACGACATTCATTGTCTAAACAATTTTTGGTGAGTTTATGAGCCAGTGCCTTTAGTTCAGCGTTGCTACTTGTACTGTTAACATAAGTACCATCGTTTGTACCTATATGTCTACGGTTAACAACATCTATAACTTGGGTGAGGAGGTAGAGAAAATAAAGTGTAAAAATTCCCATAACAACTTTAGAAAGTGTATGGGAAAACTTGGAGGACATTAAATATGGTATTCAGTATTAGCCAATGCAATACATTCAATTTCAATAAGTACTTCTTTGGGAAGTGTTTTAACAGCTACAGTACTTCTAGCAGGTTTATGGTGACCAAAGTGATGAGCATAAACTTCATTTACAGCTGCAAAGTCATCCATGTCAGCTAAGAAAATAGTAGTTTTAATGACATCATTAAAATGAGCACCTGCAGCTTCAAGTACATAAAAGAGGTTTTTCATCACTTGATGTGTTTGGTTAACCACATCATCAGCCACAACAACACCTGTTTCATCCATGGCTATTTGTCCTGAAGTATAAATCATACCATTGGCTACTACAGCTTGTGAGTAAGGACCAATTGCTGCTGGTGCTTTGTCTGTCGAAATGAATTTCATTGTTTTCCTTAATTAGTTATTTTCATAAAAGATGTAAGAGGTTGAGTAGTCTGAAAACTCAAAATAGACCTTTTTTTCTCCAGCATCTTTTTTAGAGTTAAAGTTTTTATCATCATAACCATAACCAAATCGGTAAGGACGTTCTACACTTACATCTGTTCCTGATGCTGTTGTAAGTTTGTCAATTTTAATAAAACGTTTTACCAATTTGTCTCCTGCATAAATATCAAGCGTTCCGTTTGTTCCTGTCCAGTTTTGAATAGAACGACTGAGTTTATTTTGAGTCTCTTGGGTACATCCATTTAATAGTAGTAAAAAAATAGTGATAATAGCTAATTTTAATTTCATATTTCATCCTTTAAAAAGTAATTGTAGTATTTTAACACAAGAGTATTAACTTAGTTTTTAGGCATTGAGAACTTTTGTGTAATTAGTTCACCTTCATTATTAAAATAGAGGTAATATAATTTGTCTTTAACAACTGTTAGTCCTGCTAAATATCTCAGAGCTATATTGGCTTGAAGAGAAGCTATGTGCATAACTATAGGAGCTGTAATTCCCCCTGGTTTATGGTCAGAAGCATTAAAAACTTGAAAAGAGGCTTCATCAAAGAAACAAACTTGACCATTAAATTCTTCTACAGAAGCGTAAATCCAAGGAGTATTTATTTCTCTAGCATAAGTATCTATCTCTTCTCTTGTTCCTAGATTATCCGTTGCATCTAAAATTAAATCATAAGAATTTTCTAGCTTTATAAACTCACTAAAAGGTATGGTATAAGCATTTGCTTCTATAAAAGGATTTTTAGACTTCATTAATGCTACCACAACATCTGCTTTTAGTTTATTTTCATCATTAAGTGTAAAGGCAATTTGTCTATGGATATTATGTAGACTAACGCTGTCAAAGTCTATCATATCTATCTGTCCTATACCAGAAGTTCCCAAGGCAAGTGCTAAACTTGACCCTAAACCACCAGACCCTATAATAGCAATCTTTTTACTTTCTAAAGAAGCTTGCGTCTCTTCACCCCATAGTTGTATTTGTCTGTTAAAATAATCTTCTGTTTTTATCATCTTGGTAGTTTATCGAATAAACTATTTAAAAGCAAACTCACTAACAAAAACTGATAAAATTCAGCAATTATAAAACATAAAAACTATTGAAAGTAGAAAAGCATGCGTGTAGATAAATGGTTAGCAGCAGTAAATGTGGTTAAACGACGAACAGTAGCTTCTGATATGGTGAAGTCTGGTGTTGTATTTATAAATGAAATGAAAGCAAAAGCCAGTAAAAATGTTGTGATTGGAGATAAAATAACAATTGAGTATCTTAAGGGTGCAAAAAATTATGAAGTTTTACAAATACCAACAACTAAAACCATTCCTAAAAGTAAAAAAGACGAATACGTAAAAGAGTTATAAAAATGAGTAGTACAAGAGAAAAATTTGAACAATTATTTGCTAATGAGCTAAGTACTGAAGATGCAAGAGCATTTTTAGTTGAGCTTTATGAAAAAGGTGAAACAGC
>CACVAR010000125.1 GCA_902727905.1 uncultured Sulfurovum sp.
AACTCCATATAGAAGATTATAAGATGTTCAAAGATTTTGATATTGATTTTGTGGATGAAAATGATGAGGCTTTGCCTATTGTTGTTTTGGCTGGGGTTAATGGGAGTGGGAAGACTACTTTATTGGAAAGTATTTTTAGCCTTTCATCTATACTTTTTGAGAATGCTCTAAATAATGTGCTTGATAAGTTTTTTATTGAATTCGAACTTTTAAATCATATTAAAAAATATACTTCTGAGATAACACATAGTGATGTAAAAGAAGTTAAAAAGAATATATTGTATTTTTCAGTAGGTCAAAATCTTGAAGATATAAAAATATTTTTACCTAAGTATATTGCAAGTATGGTTTATGAATATGAGATACCTCCTGTTGAAGTTCATAAACAAGTTAGAGAGTATATTGATGATATTTTAAAAGAATTAAATCCTGGAATAGAGTTTGATAGTAGAGATGGAGAAGGAAACTTGTTTTTTAGAAATAAGGGTGGCGAGGATAAATTTTCAATTGATAATCTTTCAACAGGTGAAAAGACTCTTATCTCAAAAGTTTTATATATGTATTTAGCTGATATAAAAGATAAAGTAATCCTAATAGATGAACCTGAATTATCCTTACATCCAAGCTGGCAAAACAAAGTCCTAAAAATCTATGAAAACTTTGTTGAAAAAAATAAGTGTCAAATTATTATAGCTACACACTCGCCTCATATTATAGGAAGTGCAAAACCTGAATATTTAAGAGTACTAAAAAAAGTAGATAATAAAATAGAAGTTGCTAAATATACTAAAAGTTATGGTTTAGAATTTAATAAAATTTTAACGGACATAATGGGAGCAGAGACAAGAGTCTCAGATGTTAGTAAACGATTATCTATAATAAAATCTCTCATCATAAAAAATGATTTTGATTCTGATGAATTTAAAACAATATGGAGTGATTTAGAAAAGCTTTTAGGTGAAGATAATATAGATTTAAGACTCTTAAAACTTGAAATAGCATCACGGAAAAAAAATGTTTCAAATAACTAAAGATGAACCTAAATATTTTACTTTGGCTAAATCTAAAGTAAAGTTACCAAAAGTAAAAGATGCTTGGAGTAATAAAAATATAAACTCTATAAGGGCTAGATTACGAGAAGATATCTTACTGAGAGAACAAAAAGGTTTATGTGTCTATTGTGAAAAAAAGATTAGCAGTAAAGCTAATGTTTCTAATATTGATCATTTTGAAACGCGTGACTTAGTTTCTGAAAAAACTTTAGACTATCAAAATTTATTCGTCTCCTGTAATGTTCAACATAGATGTTCATCTTTTAAAGATAGTAAAAAGAGTCCCTTAAAAACAAAAGATGATTATTGTAATATAGTGAACCCTGTTAGTGAAAATCCAAATGACTTTTTTGATTATCTTTTTTCAGGTGAGATAGTTCCTTTAAGTGATAAAGCAAAATTTACAATAGCGTTATTCAATTTAAACCATCAATCTTTATACGATGAACGTAAGCTTTTAGCTGATACTTTAAAATATTGTTCTAATTTAACTTTAGATGAGATATATGAAAACTTTGGTTATGAATTTGAAAGTTTTATCAATAATGTTTATCCTAAATTAAAAGAGTTATAAATGCAACCCCTCTACCAATCCTGCTACCCCCTAGACCAACGATGCTACGATGACTACAACCTAACCGAAGACATCCTAATGGAACACGCAGCCAATGGAATGGCTACTTATATAAAAGCCAATTTTTCAGAACAAAGTTCAGTTTTAATTGTTTGTGGTGTTGGTAACAATGGTGCAGATGGGATTGTCTTGGCTCGTTTATTACAAGGGATATATAATGTCAAACTTTATATTCCATTTGGGGTGCGCTCTGTTATGGCAGAGGTACAGTTGGAACGTGTACAATGTTTAGAAATTGACTTTGTTGATGAGGTTCAAGAAGCTGATGTAATTGTTGATGCAATTTTTGGTGCTGGACTTTCACGTGAACTTGACGAGAAAACAAGAAAATTAATTGTTAAACTTGAAGCCTTAAATGGTTTTAAAATTGCTTGTGATGTTCCGACAGGTATTGATATAGATGGTAACCCTTTACCTATGGCACTTTTTGTGGATGTAACCTTGACAATGGGTGCTTTAAAAGAGTGTTTATATACAGACATGGCAAAAGATTATGTGGGTGAAGTCATTTGTCTTGATTTGGGTGTTTCAAATGAGAAGTATGTAGAAGGATTTGAGAGTGATATAGCACTTTTAGAACCTTGTGATATGCACTTACCTAGTCGAACAAAAGGCAATACTCATAAAGGAACTTATGGACACTTGGCTGTCATAGTAGGAGCCAAAGAAGGAGCTTCTATTATGTCTTCATTGTCAGCTTTACGTTTTGGGGTAGGGCTTGTGACTATGGTTGGAGAAGTGGAAACCTCCTTGCCATTAGAAGTGATGCAAGATATTGAATTACCCTATAATACAACAGCCATTGCCTTTGGTATGGGTTTTGATACTTTTGAAGATGATATAGTAGAAGATATTTTAGAAAGTGATGCCCCTTTGATTTTAGATGCAGGTCTTTTTTCTAATGAAATAGTTTTGGAGTTTTTAGAACAACGCGATAGAGAAGTTGTTTTGACACCTCATCCAAAAGAGTTTGTCTCTTTATGGAATATGACCATTGATACTCCTTTGAACATTGCCATACTTCAAGCCAATCGTTTTGAAAAAGTACGTGAGTTTTGCACGCTTTTTCCTCATGTAACTTTGTTACTCAAAGGAGCAAATACTATCATTGCTCAAGACAAGCAACTCTACATCAATCCTTATGGCAGTTCAAGGCTCGCAAAAGGTGGCTCTGGGGATGTTTTAGCTGGTTTAATTGGTTCACTTTTAGCACAAGGTTATGATGGATTGGAAGCTAGCATTCAAGCTTCTTTAGCTTTTACAGCTGCTGCAAAAGCTTATGGTGGGAGTTCTTATGCTATGCTTCCAACAGATTTAATAGAGGAGATTGGTAAGCTTGAGAAAAATTAAAATTTACTGCAGGGAGGCACTAAATGCCGAGTCGTAAAAAGATAGCCGTATTATTTAGTGGAACAGGATCAAATTTACAATATATTTTAGAAAATTTGCATAATAAAGAGGTTGAAGTAGTTGTTGCGTTGACTAACAAAGCAGATGCTGGGGGCATTGCTTTTGCTAAAGAACATAATATTGCTCTTGAGATTATTGAGTCTGCTTCTTTTGAAACACGAGAAGCTTTTGATGCTGAAATTGTTCATGCCTTACACTATTATAAGCCTGACTTAACAGTATTGGCTGGATTCATGAGAATTTTAACACCTACTTTTACTGAACAGATAAAAGCCATTAACTTACATCCTTCACTTCTTCCTCTTCATAAAGGTCTAATGGCAATAGAACGCTCTTATGATGATGAAAATGAGACAGGAGGTGTGACGGTTCATTGGGTAACTTCAGAGCTTGATGCTGGTGGGGTTATTTTACAAAAAGAGGTACAAAAAGAGAGTAAATCTTTTGATGAGTATCAATCGGAAGTTAAAGGCATAGAGAAAGTAGCACTAGCAGAAGGTGTTATGGTAGCATTAAACAGTTTGGACTAATTTTCCAAACAAATCAAAGAATGAAAAGGAAATAGGATGAAAAATATATTAGGAATTGTGGCAGTTGTAGGATTAATGAGTGGTTGTGTTCCAGCACCAAAACCTCAAACAACGATTGGATTAGGAACAGGAATAGGAATACCACAGGCTTCAGCTTCTGCTTATGGTTTAAAACCACATCGTTATGAGATGGCAATTAAGAATTATTTTTCAACAAAGTTGACACGTGGTGAGGCTGGTCAGTACAAGTTTGGAGAACCGAAACGTGCTTACAAACAAAAAGGTTTTGCTTATGGTGGTGAACTTGCTTGGAAAGGTTGGTTGGTAGAGACTTCTGTTGCAACACCATCAAGAACTGGAAGATACTTAACACCTAAACCTTATATGGTACTTTTTAAGGGGGAACAGATAGTAGAGCATATATTAGGGAACTCACATAAGCTGTTAACTAAAGTAGACAAGTAAAATGGCAAATTTTAACACACACTTTACCGTAGCAGCAACAGCTTCGGCTGTTGTTTCAGCCACTTTACTCTCTATGGAAGTTGTGACACCTGAACAAGCTGTTATAGCTTTTGGTATTGGAACACTGGGTGGACTTTTACCTGATGTTGACTCTGCTCACTCAACCTCCATTAAGGTAGGTTTTAATGTCCTTTCTTTACTCATGACAATTATGCTTATATTTGTTAAGTCTTCTACTTATTCCTTAATAGAGATGGCAGTCGTTTCTGTACTTGTATTTATGGGAATACGTTATGCGTTTTTAGAGTTTTTTCGTAAAATTTCAAAACATAGAGGGATGTTTCATACCATACCTGTAGCGATGATTTGGGGAATTGTGGTTGCTTCCATGTGCCAATGGTTTTTTGACTTAAACTCACTTGTTTCATGGGTATATGGTTTTATGGTTACATGGGGTTATATTGTACATCTTATTTTGGATGAAACCTATAGTGTTGACTTAGGAAACAGACGTATGAAAAGGTCTTCTGGAACGGCTTTTAAGTTTGGAATGTTTAAAACAAGAAATCAAAAGATTCAAACAGCCATTGTTTATGCATCCATACCACTTCTATTACTGTTTGTTGCACCCAATACAGATTTAGTACAAACAGCTATTTTCTCAGAAGAAGCTTGGTTAAATTTTAAAGACATTATCATCCCTCATGATGGGCGTTGGTTTTTTCATTAAGTTAAATGAAACAGTGTATAATTTTTAAAAAATATAAGGTAAAAATAATATGACAATATACGGTATAAAAACATGTTCAACAGTAGGAAAAGCTAGAAAGTTTATGAGAGACAATGGCATTGAGTTTGACTTTGTGGACTACAAAGAGACACAAGTAGGTGAAGAAAAAGTTCGTGAATGGTTAAAACAGATAGACATGAAAGTGCTTTTTAACACACGTGGAACAAAGTACCGTGACCTCAAACTCAAAGAGCTAAATCTTGATGATGAAGGTAAAATCGAATGGATGGCAAAAGAGAACTATTTACTTAAACGTCCAGTTATTGAATATGGTGACGGTAAGGTTCATGTGGCTTATGATGAAGAGGTTTATAGGGAGACTTTTTTATAGTTTTTTATATATACCGTTTTTGAGTATAAGTTACTTTTTTAGTCTATCTAAGCTATAATATTCCTACAAATCGTAGTAAAAGGAATAAGTATGCAAACGGTAGCCATAAGAGATTTAAAAAATAATCCCTCTTCTATGACAAAATATCTTGATGAGGGAGATTCTGTTTTTGTAACAAGACATGGTAAGCCAATAGGTATTACACTTCCATTGAATGATGATGTTTTTTCTATGGGTGTAAAAAAAACAGTTGCTATTGAGCTTTATAAGATGGAAATAATTTCTCTTGGTAAAATGGCAGAGATGTTAGAAATACCTAAACAAGAAGCGATGAGTTTGCTAAATAGCTTGAACATTACATGGATAGAAGATGATGTGGAGAGCATTAAAGCAGAGACTAATAAATGGCTTTAAACTCCATTGTCATTTCTGACAGTACAACACTTATCTCTCTTATAAATATTGAGAGATTTGAACTTCTTTTTAAATTCTCAGAAACCATCATTATTACACCTTCTGTTTATAGTGAAGTAACCATTCAAAAGAGGGCTAAACAGATTGTAGATGAATATATTTCTATTTCAAGAATAACGGTGAAGGAAGTCGAAAATCAAAAAAAAGTAAAAGAGCTTTTGATTCGTTTAGATTTGGGAGAGTCAGAGTCAATTGTATTGGCTGAAGAGCAAAAGTTACCTCTTATCATAGATGAAAAAAGAGGTAAAAACATTGCTACCTCTATGGGTTTAGATGTTATTGGTTTGATTGGCATATTGTTAATTTATAAAAAGAAGACTTATCTTAGTAACGATGAAATAAAAGAGATAGTGGAAGAGTTAAGAACAATTAGTTTTAGGGTTTCTGATGGCTTGTTGAGGTTGCTTTTGGAGGGTTAAAGATATCTGATGTTTGACATAACCCTAAAAATAGTATATACTATAAAATATATACTAAAAGGAGCATATCATGATGGCAACTGCAAAACTTTTTCAAAATGGTCAAAGTCAAGCTGTTCGGCTACCTAAAGAGTTTAGGTTTGAGAATTTAAAAGAAGTGTTTATTAAAAAGGTAAATGGCATGGTTGTGTTAATGCCTAAGTCCGATAAAACGGTATGGGATAAAATGTTTAATAACCTTGATAACTTCTCAGATGATTTTATGGAGACGAGAACAGAACCTCAACAGAAACGTGAGGAACTCTTTTGAAAAGAATGATGTTAGATACTAATATTTGTATTTACATTATTAAAAATAAGCCTGAAAGTGTTAAAAAACGATTTAGAGAGTTTGAAATTGGTGGACTATGTATTTCCAGTATAACCGTTTCAGAGTTGATGTATGGTGCGTATAAAAGTCAACAGACAGAGAAAAATCTACAAGCTTTAGAGAGTTTTTTGATGCCATTTGAGATAGTGGACTATGACTATGTAGCCTCTATTGAGTATGGAAAGATTAGAGCTGGTTTGGAGAAAAAAGGTCAAGTCATTGGTAATATGGATATGCAAATAGCAGGACATGCATTGGCTTTAGATATAACACTTGTTAGCAATAATACAAAAGAGTTCATACGTATTGATGGATTAGGTTTAGATAATTGGGCTTGAATCAATAAAGAGACTTTTTTATAGTACAAATATTGCTATAATAAAACATGAAAACATTAACAAAAACATTATTTTTCTTAGTACTTGTATCACAAGCACTTTTGGCGAGTAGTGATTACATTTTAGAAACTTATATTCCCATTGCAAATCCTCAGGCAGAACTGGAAGATGAAGATGGGATACAACTTCATAAAGTTCCCTTTTATACTTTTTATTCTTATGAAGAATCAGCTATTGGTTCTGTTGTTTGGGAATACATAGTAAACACACCTCATAAAAGATTTAAAAACACTGATATTAACTTAGCCAATATAGAGGGCTTAAAAGTTGAGCTTGACTACTCAAATGAAAAGAGCTGTAGAGTTTTGATAGACAGCAGTAGTGTTGTTCATAACTACACCTCAAATCAATTTGAGAAGATTTTACGTTATGTTAAAAAGGCAACTCAACTTAATTTAAAAAATGCAAAATTAAATTGTTCTATAGAAGAAAAATGTTTATCTATTGGAAGAGAACTACCTAAACCTTTAGCTTTGGAATCAGCAGTAGATACACTCTTTTCTGACCATAAACTAGGACATCCTCAACTTCATTTCTTGTATGACAAAGTTTACCTTTTAGGAAAAAGTAAAACCAAGATAGCTTATGCGATTGAGTATGATACTGATCCAGCCGATTTAGTAAAGGTTGAAACCTTTATTCAAGACCTTGTTAATGATGAAATTATTTGGAAAGATTTGTATGAAAAAGATACTTATAAAAATGATGTCAGTTTTTCGACTTATTGGACAAGTAAAAAAGCACTTATCTCTAAGAAATTAGAGCATTATGGATTGACACCTTTTAATGTTCCAAAATTAGAAAGAGGAGCGATTCATTATCAGAATGATGTGTTAAGGCTTAACTCTTCGGTTAAAAAGAGTTGGTCAAAGGATTGGGCTTCGAGTTTTTTAGAGCAGTCAACTATCTTCTTGCATTCAAAGTTACAAGGAGAAAAACGTGTGAATTTTCAAAAGTATGTAGTACCCTCACATATACTAGATAGAAAACCAATAGGCTATATAAACTTAGATGAAAACAATAAACGCATTGCGATTGTGGTTGCTAAAGTTCAACGAGGTTGGGAAGGACCACCTCATAACATAAGTTATGAGTTTGTTGGTGCGAATTTAAAAGTTGGGTTTTAATTGTTAGTATTGCTTGCCTTTGATGGAGTACATATACCATTGTTATAAGACCCAACAGTACGAATTAGCTCATCTTTTGTAGCTTCAACACGTTTACCAGAAAGTTCACTTTCAAGTACTCTACGGATAAGTTGGTCAAGTCTTGTCACTTGGTAACAAGCTACTTTTGGCTCCTCATGGCTGTTTCCTATGCCTGAGTCATCGGTTAAAAATAGATGGCGACCTTCTGTTAAAAGGGCTAAATGACGCATAACAAATTCAGCTTTTTCAGCCACGCCACTAGCCCCTATAGGGTAGACTCGAACAGCTTTGTCACGTGCTTCTTTAATGAGAGGAAGCATTTTTTGCATATCTTCATCGTGAGGTGGTGCATCAGCTACTAAAAACATAATACGTACACCATCTTCTGCAGCCCATGAGGCTTCAAGTCCTTTTTGAATACCTTTGTCCATCGCTTCAGGGTAGTCACCTCCACCATTTGCAGATTGTGCAGCGAGTTGTTCTTTCATTTTTTGTGTTTCTGAAGTAAAGGCAAAGTCTTTAACAACATAGTCATCTCCTTTATCTTTGTAAAGGGTTAATCCAAAACGTATGTCGACATTAGGGTATTTGTTTTTTATATTTGAAACGATTGATTCAAACTCTTTAGCCAAATATTCCATCTCGTCACTCATACTTCCTGTAGTGTCTATGACAAACATTAAGTCTAAACTTTTTACGGCTGTCGCTGAGTTGTTAATGGTGATGGTTTTTTCATTTGTTGTGTCAAAGTTTATGGGTACAACTTGATTCGCTATTGTAATGGAATCTATGTTCTGAGTATCATCAACAGAAGGAAAAAGATGTAGGATTCCTGCACTATTTGTGTATCGTGTGGTACTGCCTACAAGAACTTTAGCACGATTAACTGCTTGATTATTACGGTCAACAACCTTTAGTTTTAAACGCTTTTTAGTAGAGATGAAAGGAAGAGGTGTCTCTTTTTTTCTTTGCAGTACTTTGTCAACATACTTTTGAAAATACTCTAAGTTAAGATTGTCATCAATCTCTCCAGCTGTAAGCATACCAGACTGCACTTCTCTTTTGGGAGGTAGAGGTTTTGGTGGCAATTCTTCTTTAGGTACACTTGTACTTTCGGTTGCTACAGGAGCAGGGGGTGGTATTGCCATGTCTGCTTCTCGTGACATTGATGGCATTGACATTTCTGATACTGTGCCAGCCATAGGGCTATGCCCTTTGTTTAGACAACCTGTAAAAAGAAGTAAGAGTGTTAGGATGAGAAAGTTTTTATAGTGCATGTATATCCTTTATAAAGCAGAGATAGTAAAACTATATCCTAGTATAGAAGGGTGAACAAAGTCAAGTTTCTTTGGTTATAATCGAAAAAATCTTAACGAAACTGAGTCTCCATTGAAATTTCCAGCCATAGACAGCGCTAAACACAAAAAAATTCTAAAAATATCACTTCCTGCAGCTTTTAACTCTTTGCTCGATATGTTACAGGTCATTACTGACCTTATTATGGTAGGAACTATTTCAGCCATTGCTGTTGCCTCTGTAGGTCTTGGATTACAAGCATTAATGTCTATTTTTGCTATTCTTACGTTATTACAGGTTGGAACCAATGCTTTAATCTCTCGTTTTTATGGGGCTAAGAGAATGAATCAAGGTTCACTTGCTTTAGCAACACTTTTACGGTTTGCCTTATATTTTTCAGTTTTTATGGTACCTATTTGGTATTTTGGTGCAAATGCTTTTTATGGTTGGATGGGTGTGAGTAGTGAGGTTGTGTTGTTAGGTACTTCGTATGTTTCTATTTTAAGTATCATGATACCCTTTATAATGCTGAAGTATGTTTTTGTAACAGCACTCAATGCCACAGGAGACACAACTACCCCAATGTATGTGAAAATAGTTTCTATTGTTTTAAATGTCTTCTTAAACTATGTGCTAATCTTTGGACATTTTGGTTTTGAAGCCATGGGCGTAGCAGGTGCTGCTTGGGCTACAGTTACGGTAAATATCTTGGAACTTTTGGTGTATGTGTGGCTTTATGCTAAAGGAAAAACACCTTTTAAACCCCTATGGTACTTTTCAAAAAACTTGTTGGACAGAGCTTTAAAGGTTGGCTTGCCAGCAACGTATGAACGTGTTTTAACAGTCTCTTCTTTTATGTTGTTTACGGCGATTATTGCTGACTATAGTACAGAGACTTTGGCTGGATATCAGATAGGGCTTCGTATTGAAGGTTTGGCTTTTATGCCGGGTATTGGTTTTACCATTACAGCCATGGCACTGATGGGGCAGGGGTTAGGAGCTAAAAAGCCTGAACAGTCTTATGAAGATGTTTTGTTGGTGTTAAAGTATGCAGTAGGCTTAATGTTTTTTCTTTCATTCTTTATGATATTTACCCCAGAATGGATAGTCTCATTTTTCACCAATGATACTAAAACCATAGAAGAAGCTTCACTCTATTTACAAATAGTAGGACTCTCTCAAATACCTTTAGCCTTCAACTTCGTACTCTCAGGAGCTTTACGTGGTGCTGGAGATTCTAAGCGAACTTTACGGATTAATTTTACTTCTTTATGGTTGGTAAGGATTATTCCAGCATTTGTATTGTCATGGTATTTTGGAGACATTATGTGGGTATACATAGCAATGATTACTGATACCTTTGTAAAAGCTTTCTTTTTATGGAGAGCTTTTGTTAAAGGCGAGTGGAAGAAGATAAAAGTTTAAAAACTATTAGTATTCAATGGTTTGGGAGATGTTTTGTAAGCTATAGTTTATATCGTTGTATTGTACTTTACCATTAATTTTAACTTCAATTTGCTTAATACTATTGTTACTGTTATAGCTTATATTGCTATTTACAATTAAATCTTTTTTTAGAGCAGTGTGATTGAAAGTATAGTCTTCACTAATTTTTAAGTCTAAACTTTTAGGGTACTTTCCCTCTTCATTCATTTCTGTATAGTCTAAATTGATTTTGCCATGTTGTAGATTTTCATCTTGCTGACAGTACTCATAAGTTTGGTTGCTATTTACACTTTCATCTGTACCTGTACCCTGTGACTCTCTTAATCCAGAGACATCACAATAGTTTGTTGTTTTACTAAGGTCAAGGGCTTCTTTCTCATTGTAGTCAGTAATATGTGTTTTAAGTATGCTGCTTACTTCTTGAGAAATTTCTTTAGCAGTGTTTGTATTGGGTATCATAACAGCATCTTTATCTGTGGTTCCAATTGAGACACCATCTCCTAAAGTAGTAGCATAAGTTGTTGTGGAGTTACTGCTTCCACAACCTTGTAGTAGAAGGATTAAGATGCTGATAGTAAAAGTGAATTTTTTTGTAACTTTTTGCATGGTAATGTCCTCTTGATTCATAAATTTGATGGATTATACTTAAAGTAATATTAAATTATAAAGTAAATTTTTAACTTAAAGTAATTATTATTAAAATATTAACTTAAGTATACAGAAAAATACTTGTTTAAGAGATATGAAAAATTAATTATAATTGTTTGTTAATATTTTATTAAATATTTTATAACAATAAAAAGTAATAAGGGTGAAATAAGAGAAGCTCCTATTTCTTGTAGATGTCTTTGAGGTGTTGCATTTTTTTACCCATATTGAGTAGGGTCATGTCAGCCAATACCAATGCCATCATGGCTTCTGTTACGACTGAACCACGTATCGCAACACAAGGGTCATGTCGACCTTTAAGCTCAAATTTCATCGCTTCATTGGAAGTGTTTACTGTATCTTGTTCTTGAAAGATAGAAGGGGTAGGTTTGAAATGCGTTTTTACAACAATGTCATCTCCATTTGAGATACCACCAAGCATACCACCTGAATGGTTAGAAGTAAATCCATTAGGGGTGATTCCATCATTGTTTTGGCTACCTTTTAATGAAGTAGAAGCTATACCGTCTCCAATTTCTACAGCTTTAGCTGCATTAATGCCCATCATCGCTTCTGCTAAAATAGCATCCAGCTTATAATAGAGTGGTTCACCTAAACCTTTTGGAGTACCTGTGGCAATGGTTACAACCACACCACCAACAGAGTCATGCTTGTTTTTAGCAGCTAAGATAGCTTCTTTCTGTGCCTCTTCCACTTTTGAATCTAAGGCATAGAGCAGTGAAGTTTTTGCATGTTCAAAGTCGTAAGTATCAGCTTTAATTCCATCTACTTCACAAAGTCCAGAAACAATCTCGACCTCTAAAGTTTTAAGCATGAGTTTTGCTATAGCCCCAGCTGCGACTCTGGCAGCTGTTTCACGTGCAGAGCTTCTTCCTCCACCACGGTAATCACGTAGACCATACTTATGAAAGTAAGTAAAGTCAGCATGACCGGGACGGAAAAGATCTTTTACATTGTCATAGTCACGGCTTTTTTGGTTTCCGTTGAAGATAATCATCATAATGGGTGTACCTGTACTAAGACCTTCAAAAGTTCCAGAAAGTATTTCTACTTTGTCATCTTCTTTTCTGGCTGTTTCAAGTTTTGACTTCCCTGGCTTTCTTCGGTTGAGTTCAGATTGAATGAAATCTTCATCTATTTCAAGTCCTGCTGGAACACCATCAACAATGCACCCTAGAGCTTTTCCATGTGATTCACCAAAAGTAGTCATGGTAAATGCTTTTCCAAATGTATTTGACATTAGGCTTCTCCTTTAAGTGTTTTGAGTGCTATTTCAGCTGCTTTTTGTTGGGCTTCTTTTTTAGACTTTCCTAAAGCAGAGGCGATGATTCTATTTTGTAATTCAACAGCAATTTCAAACTCTTTTTTATGGTCAGGTCCAAATGAACGTACCAGTTTATAGTTTGGTGTCTCTCCAAAGTCAGCTTGGGTTAGTTCTTGTAGTGTTGTTTTAAAATCTTTTGATAAAGAGTTAAGATCAATACTTTCATAAGAAGATTCAATAAGTTTAATGGCAATGTCAGCAGAAACTTCAAGTCCAGATTCTAAGTAGATAGCCCCAATAATAGCTTCAAAAGCATTAGAAAGTAAAGAGGGTTTGGTTCTTCCATCATTGTTTTCTTCTGCTGAAGAGATGAGTAGTGCATCACCAAGGTTAATGTCAAGAGCAAGCTTTGTAAAGCCTTTTTCATTAACAAGTGAGGCACGAATCTTTGAAAGGATTCCTTCATCTTCTTTGGGAAATTTAGAGAAAAGGTATTCACCTACAATTAAGTCGAGTACAGCATCACCTAAGAACTCTAAGCGCTCATTATTATAAGGTTTCTTATAACTTTTATGCGTAAGTGCTTCGGTGATGAGGTCATCTCTTTTAAATTTATAGTTTAAAGCCTTTTCCAGTGCTTTAATTTGTTTCATTTTTTTGTTCCTTCAATATATTATATTAATGCTTTTTGTCGTTGTGCTTCATCATAAGCAAGTTTATCACAACGTTCATTTTGTTCATGACCATCATGTCCACGTACCCAGACAGCAGTTATGTTATGTCCTTTTGAGACAGTTAAGTACTCTTCCCAAAGGTCAACATTTTTGACTTTTTTAAAGCTTTTTTTAATCCAGCCTTCGAGCCATGTGTTTATAGCATTGACAACGTAAGAACTATCTGAAATTATGGTGATATCACAGGGTTCTTTCATCAGTTTTAAGCCTTCGATTACCCCACGAAGTTCCATACGATTGTTGGTAGTATGGGCTTCTCCACCATAAAACTCTTTCTCATGTCCGTTAAATTCTAAAATTCCTCCATAACCACCAGGACCGGGGTTACCAAGACTTGAACCATCAGAGTAGAGAGTAACTTGTTTGCGACTTTTTTTGGACAAGGGTTTCCTTAATTTGAATGGCATCTATGGTGTAACATTTTGGACAACGTGTAAAGCCAATTGGGAAATGATGTTTACATTTTCCACAGCCATAGTTAAAGAGTAAATCAATATTATCTTTACCACCTATTTTGGCAGAAATAATAGTGTCAATTGAAAAAATATTACTTTTTTTGTTTAGTTCTTTTGTCTCTAATTCACCTTTTGCTAGGTAGATTGCAGACAAGGTTTCATTGTTTGAAATTATATCAAAGTTGAGATTTAATGAGGGTAAGAACCATAGTATATCAAGAATGGAGTCGATTTTTTCATAGTCAATATGCTGCCAAGCAACATTTAAATCTAAAGCAAAAAGCGCTTTCATAATCCTCCGATAAGGATGGTTTTTTTCTTGAAGTAGCTTCGTGAGTTCATCCACTTTTTTAGACTTTGAAAAGCTTTTTTCTTCTAGGAGTTTGGAAAGCTCAATATGTGCTTTAAGCTTTTCTGTTTTTTCACCTAAAATTTCAAGAGGAGTAATAATCTCTAGTGCTTTATCAAATTCATGCATCAGTTCATAGACAATACCTAAGTAGTAGAGTGCTTGTTTATTTCGAGGATGTTTGTTTAGAATTTCCAAATAAATCAATTTTGAACGCTTTAAAAAACCAGCTTTGAGATACGTTTCGCCTAACTCTTCTAGTATTTTTTCTTTTTCATAAAAGTTTGAGATATTATCTATAAGGTAGAGGTTAAGGTTGATGGACTTTTGGTACTCTCCTTGTGTCTTAAATGCTTGTGCTAAAAGGGTTAAAGGTTTAATTAATGCTTTTTCAAAAGGAATCTCTTCAATATTTAGAACAGCATTGTTTTTTTTAAAGCCACCAAGAAACTTTTTTAAAGAACTTTTTTTCTTTTTTTCTTTGTAGTTTCCGACTATTAAAGAAGAGAGGGAAACAATAATAATTAAAATAATGATGATTAAAATTGAAAAGAGTGGGTCATCATAAGCTGGTAGAATATTGTCCAAAAATTACCTTTATATTTATTGAGAAGTCGCTGTTACTATCTTAGCATATTAGATATAATACCAGTATGATAGATAACGCATCAGTAGAACAACTGAAAAATAATATGGACATTGTTGAGATTATTTCAAACTATATTGAAGTAAAAAAAGCAGGAGCAAACTTTAAGGCAAACTGTCCTTTTCATGGAGAGAAGACACCGAGTTTTGTTATTAGTCCTGCTAAGCAGATTTACCATTGTTTTGGCTGTGGAGTTGGTGGAGACTCTATAAAGTTTGTTCAAGAGTATGAGAAGTTAAATTACCCAGAGGCGTTAGAAAAAATTGCCTCGATGATGAACTTTTCTTTGGCTTATACACAGGGAACTTCGGACAACAATGAAGCAAGACGAGTTCTAGAGCAGGTACAAACTTGGTATGCTAAAAATTTAGATGCTACTCCTATTTCTTTAGAGTACTTACGAAACAGAGGAATTACTCAACAGTCTATTGAAACCTTTGGAATTGGGTATGTAGGGCAATCACAAGAACTCATGAACTTCCTTTCAGCTAACATGTTGACCATACCTAAAGCAGAAGAGGCTGGAGTAGTTGCACAACGAGAAAGGGGTGGTTTTTATGCGCGTTTGACAGAGCGAATTACCTTTCCTATCTATTCTACTTCTGGTGCTATTGTTGGTTTTGGTGGACGTACGATTACGAATCATCCTGCAAAATACATTAACTCTCCTCAAACTAAAATGTTTAATAAGTCTCGTCTTTTATATGGTTATTCAAAAGCAAAAGAGTCAATATATAGAAATAAGAAGTTAATAGTTTGTGAAGGTTATTTAGATGTTATTATGTTTCATCAGGCTGGTTTTCATGAGGCTGTTGCAACGCTAGGAACAGCATTAACAGAAGAACATTTACCCATTTTACGTAAAGGTGAACCACATGTTATTTTGGCTTATGATGGGGATAAAGCAGGAGTCGCTGCAGCTTTAAAGGCTGCAACCATGCTAACAGCTTCAGGTTTCGATGGTTCGGTAGTTCTTTTTCCTGATGGGCAAGATCCAGCAGACATGATTGCTCTTGGACAGGTACAACAAGTGGCTAATTTGTTACGAAATGGTCAAGCACTTATTCCTTTTGTGATAGAAATGATGGCTAAATCCTATGATTTAAACAACCCAAGAGAAAAAGAGGTCGCTTTTGCTTCAGTTAAAAGCTATTTAGACAATTTAACACCAATTATTAGGGAAGCATATATTGCTCATGCAGCTACTGTATTGGGAGTAAATGTAGCACTTTTTGGTGGGAGTGTCAAGCTTGAAAATACAAAAGCACGTTTTGAAGAGGTCTCACGCGATGATGTAGGGCAGTTAAGTATTATTAAGACACTGATGGATAATGAAAAACTGGTTAACAAGGTGGTTAATGTTATTGAACCTGCTATGTTTGGTAATTATGCTTCATTACTGGAATCAGCAATAAATGGTGAACAAAATACAAACTTAACAGGTCTAAGTTTAGATGAAAGTATTAAAGTTATGGATGAAGAAGAATTATCGCGTTCTTTGGCTTCATATTTATTTCGCTACTATTCGGCAAGGTTAAAAAGTATAACCACGGATGGGCAAATGCCTTTACAGCAAAAAAGCTTTTTAATACGAAAAATAAAAATGGATATTTTACCAAGACTACGACGTGGTGAGTTGGTAACGTATAAATTTTAAAAATTAAAGGAAAAACATGGCAGCAGCAGCAAAACATATTTTGGTAGAAACAGCAGAAGAGTGTCAAGCACTTAAAGATCAAATTACTTCAGGGGAAATTACTTTTGAAGCAGCAGCAAAAGAGAAATCTCAGTGTCCATCAGGTGCGCAAGGTGGAGACTTAGGTATTTTTGATCAAGGTCAAATGGTTCCAGAGTTTGACAAAGTAATCTTTAATGATGAGTTAAAAGTGGTGCATGGACCAGTGCAAACTCAGTTTGGATATCACTTGATATTTATTACAAATCGTGATGGGTAGAGTTTTTAATCTTAATGAATGATAAGTTCATAGACCTTATAAGATGGTTGCTCATGGCAGCCATGTTGATTTATTTTGCTTATTTCAAAGGTTGGATTTTTAATAACTTTGAAAATATTTCTCCTCAACAAGCACATACATTACTTGAACAATCATCTGATATTTTACTTGTTGATGTACGTTCGAAAAAGAAATTTACTCAATATCATATAAAAAATGCTATGCATATTGAGATGAATGAGCTTGATAGTTGCAAGATAGATGCTCAAAAAGTTTTGATTTATTCTGAACGAGGAGAACGTTCTGTTCAGGCTTCCAGAGTTCTAGCGACAAGAAGTTTTGACGTTCTAAATCTTGAAGGTGGTCTTGTATTTTGGGTTCGTGCTGGGTATGAGTTGGAAAAAAATAACTAGTTTAATCCAATCATAGACATAAAACGTCCAGAACAACCATTTTCTTTTCTATAGGAAAAGTAATTGTCTACCTCACAAGCTGTACAAACATTAGAAAGCTCAATATTTTCGTCAATAAGTCCAGCTTCTAAGAGTTGGAGTTTATTAATATAGGGTAAATCTAACATGTATTTATCAGCTTTTTTGTCATAAGAATTTTGAACATCTTTAAAGTGTTGAGCAACATTCCAATCAACTTCATAGCAACATCTTCCAATACTTGGCGCTATTCCTGCAAGTATATACTTAGCATCAGAGTTGAAATTTTTTTTCATTTTCTCAACTGTTTTAAAAAGAATTTCTTGCTTTGTGCCTTTCCATCCAGCATGAACGGCAGCAACTACCTTATTTATAGGGTCAAAAAGTAAAATAGGTACACAGTCAGCTGTTAAGATAGTTAACATAACATCTTTTTGATTTGTAATGAGTGCATCACTGTTTTCAATGGCATTTTCTAAAGATTTCCAACCCAGTTCTTCGTTCTTGTCCACAATACATATGTTAGAAGAGTGTGTTTGATTAGCTACTATAAATTTTTTATGAGGAAAGTATTTAGAAAATTCATTTCTATTTTTTACAATTTCTTTTTTTTCTTCATTGGTATGTAAGGCTAAAGAGAAAGAGTAAGGAGAGTTTTGATCTTTCTGTGTCACCAAATGGTGACACGATTTATATTTTGAGAGCTTATGAAAAGTATAAATTTTTTTCATGAATTTGTCCCTATAAAATATGTAAGTATATATGGGCTTAGATTATTTCTCTTTTGCAGCACATAATTTGTCATTGTAAAAACTTCCAAATGGAATAAGTGACATAAGTGTTAGAATAGCCATTTCTTTTCCTGAGAATGGTGCTTCATCAGAGGCAGCGAAAAGCTGATAAAGAAATGCAAAAACAAAAATACCATGAATCATTCCTACTATTTTAGTAGCCATTGGGATTCCAGCAAAGTATTTAAGTGGCATTGCAACAAAAAGTAAGATAAGAAAAGAGATACCTTCTACCTTATTAATAAGACGAAATTTTTTTAGTTCAGTCATGTCTATGTTTCCTTGTGTAGTTAAATTTTTCGGATTATAGCCAAAAAGTGACAATAAAGTAGTAAATTGAGCTGATAATACACGATTAATTACAATTTTTATCATAAAATAAATATATCAGAGTTTACTTTAATTATAAAATAATATAATTAATCTGAATGAAATAAAACACTAAAAGGACAACATTATGGAAAGAAGAGGTTTTTTAAAACTATCAGGAACAGCAGCAGCAGTTGTAGTAGCACCATCATTAATTACAGAAACATTAAGAGCAGACGATGGATCATTATATAAAACTTACGATAAAGTTATGTTAAAAGACTCTGAGGGTAACCCATTAAAAACAGCTAATGTAGTAGAACAAGAAAATTATGTATTTAACTTTCCTCATGCAGCAACACCATGTATCTTAGTTAAATTAGATGGTCCAACTGATAAAACAGCAACACTTAAAGCTGATGATGGAACAGAGTATAAATTTAGAGGTGGTTCAGGAAAAGATGGTTCAATTGTAGCTTATTCTGCTATTTGTCCTCACCAGTTAACACATCCTAAAGCAAGTACAACTTTCTTCCAGTATGTACCAAAAGGAACAAAAACTTTGGCATATGATAAAGCTGTAGGTGGAGTATTTGTATGTTCATCACATTTATCTGCATTTACACCAAAAGATGGTGGAGCAAGAGTAACTGGTCCAGCAACTGAAGGGTTAACTCAAATTGTTCTTGAAGTTGATAAAGATGATGTAATTTGGGCTGTAGGTGCAGTAGGACCAAATAAATTCCATGAATTTTTAACAAGCTTCAAGGCTGACCTTAAAAAAGAATATGGTCGAAACAAAGCTAAAAAACTTGTTAAAACAGAAGCAAAAGTTACTACACTTAAAAACTTCTCAAGTGATATTCAACAGTTTTAATAACTTATTTATTTACTTAGGAATAGATATACTTATCTATTCCTCCTTTCCCTCTTTTTCTCAATCAACTTTTTTTCTTAATTTATACTTATATATGTTAAATCATTGTTAAGGCTATATATTGTGGGCATGAGCTGATAGGTAGAAGTAGTTTAATTATAACTTTTATAAGTATAAATTATTGTTTCGATTTGTAATAATTTATTAGACTAAACAAGCAATTTTTATCTTCTGTTAAAGTTTTCTGCGTTATCATCATTGTATCAAAACATTTAAAAGGATACTCATGAGTATGGAAAGAAGAGACTTATTCAAATTAGCAGGTGTTGCAGCAGCAGCAGCTGTAGTACCTGCAGTAGTTACAACAGAAGCTAAAGCAGCAGCGAAAACATCTGGAAAATCAGTTGTTATCATCGGTGGTGGTTGGGGTGGACTTACCATGGCTAAAGAAATTAAGAAACAAGATAAAACAGTTGAAGTAACTGTTATTGAGAAAAAAGATATTTTTATGTCTTGTCCTGTATCTAACCTTTACCTTGGTGGTTTAGAGAGTATGACACTTGCTCAACTTACACATGATTATTATGCACCTGCACAAGCACATGGTTATAACTTTCATCAAGGTGAAGTTACAGCAATCGATAGAAAAGCTAAGACTGTTACTACTACAACAGGTACTGTTTCTTATGATATTCTTGCGCTTTCTCCAGGTATTGCATATGATTACGAAAAACAATTCCCAACATGGGACGCAGCTAAAATTAATGCAGTAGCACATGCATGTCCAGCAGCTTTAATGCCAGGTTCAGAGCACCTTGCACTTAAAAGACAACTTGACAATATGGATGATGGTAACGTTATTATTGTTCCTCCAGCAAAAGGTAAGTTTAGATGTCCTCCAGCTCCATATGAGAGAACTGCGATGGTAGCTAACTACATGAAAAAAGAAGGAATCAAAGGTAAAGTTATCGTTCTTGATACAAGACCAGGTAAATTTGCAAAAGCTGCAGCATTTAAAGAGTCTTGGAATGATGCATTTGCTGATATTATTGACTATAGAGGTGAAAGTACAGTTACTGATGTTGATACAGCAAAAAATACTATTACTTATACAGATGGTGCAGGTAAATCACATACAGAAGCGTACCAAGTATGTTCATTAATGCCAATTAACAAGTGTTCTCCAATCACAACTATGGCTGGAATTAAAACAAATGAAGCTGGTTATGCAGCAATGGATGGTTATACATTCCGTTCAGCATCTGATAAAAATGTTTATGTTATTGGTGATGCAGTTGGACATAAAATTCCACCATCAGGTCAAACAGCTATCTGGGGTGCTAAAAGAGCAGCAGGTCAAGTAGTTGCACAAATTAACGGTAAGAAAAGTGATCCAGTTGCTGGTCTTCCAGAAAAAGCAGCAAACGTATGTTACTCAATGGTAAATGGTGCTCCTGAAGAAGCAATTATGGTAACACACACATTCTCTGCTGATGCATCTGGTGTACTTAAAGGTAAAGGTGCTGTTCCAAAGCCTAAAGATGGAAATGGTAAATTTAGATCTGAAGGTGTTGGTAAAGCACTTCATGAGTGGTACAACGGTTCAATTAGAGAAATGTTCTCTTAGTAGTTGACTCCTTCATTATAATTTTGCACCTATCCTCAAATGGTAGGTGCAGTTTTTTATCTGCATAACTCTTTTATCTTCGCACTTAAATTTATATACAACTTAGAAACAGTTTTTTACTACTGACTTTTCATATTAATATTAATATTTTTTTATTATTTTTCATTATTTTAAAGTGTGATATAATTATAAATTATGGGAGTAATAGAAATAATTTAGGAGACTTTTTTGAGTATTAATAAGAAAACACATGTAAGGGATGGTGAACGTAGGAAAAAACGTTTTATTGTACCAATAGTTTATTTTTTAGCTGAGGTTGTATTGTTATGGTTAGCATTATCATTAATTCAATTAGAGTTTTATTTAACAGACTGGAATGTTTGGGCTATTATTGTTTTTATTCTTGGAGCAGGTTATAGTATCGCGAAAACAGTTAATGTTTTTCAGAGACAGAAAGATTATCAGGAATAAATAGGTAGTAATTTAGTGGTGACCCCTAGGAGATTCGAACTCCTATAACATGGATGAAAACCATGGATCCTAACCATTAGACGAAGGGGCCACTAAATATTAAAAAGTTACAAGCTAGTAATGGTGACCCCTAGGAGATTCGAACTCCTATAACATGGATGAAAACCATGGATCCTAACCATTAGACGAAGGGGCCATTAACAGCTTGTGGACGAAATTATAGCTAAGTATTCTTAAAATAATCTGAAGTAATGAGATAATTAATTTGGTTATAATACGACAAAAACAAGGTCTTATTATGTTTAAAAATATGCTACTTCTCTTCAGTATAATCTTTACCTTAAATAGTTGTTCAGGAAAAGAAGCAAAAAAGCAAGAGAGTGCTTTTATTGTTATGAAAACACCAACAGTTAAATTTGCTGATATGGGTTTCATTTATGATACCCCTTCTAAGGTAAAAGTAGAGGTATATACTGCTGGACAGCCTCTTGTTGACCTAGAAATTAATTCACAAAATATTTGTCTGTCTCTGATGAAATGTATGGATAAAAAAGACTTTAATAAAGAAGTTTTAAGTGAATCATATTCCGATACCCTTTTAGAAAATATTTTCCGTGGAAAACCAATTTTTGAAAAGAAAAACTTAGAAAAACAAGATAATGGTTTTGTGCAAAAAATTAGCAAAGAGGGTCTTTATAATATATCTTATTCTGTGGTAAGTGGTAATAGAGTTTTTCGTGATACAATTAATAAAATCGTAATTAAAGTGAGAGAGCAATAATGAAATTTGTAGGTGCACATGTAAGCGCAAGTGGTGGGGTGGATAACGCTCCTTTAAATGCTATGAAAATAGGGGCAAAAGCATTTGCTCTTTTTACTAAGAATCAACGTCAATGGGTAGCTAAACCTTTAGAAGAGAAGATGATAGAGAGTTTTAAAGCAAATCTTGAGAAGTCAGGTGTTTCTCCAAAACATGTTTTACCTCATGACAGTTACCTCATCAATCTTGGACATCCAGAAGTGGAAAAGTTAGAAAAGTCACGTGAAGCATTTATTGATGAACTACAACGTTGTGAACAGTTAGGACTAGAGTTGTTAAATTTTCATCCAGGAAGTCATTTAGTGAAAGTAGGGAAGAGAGACCCTGATTATGATGACAAAATTATGGAAGCAGAATTGAACTGCTTAGATGTAATTGCTGAGTCATTAAACATTGCCATTGAGGCGACTAAAGGAATGAATGTTAAGTTAGTCATTGAAAATACAGCTGGTCAAGGAACAAACCTAGGTTATAAGTTTGAGCATTTAGCGCATATTATTAATAAAGTAGAAGACAAAAGTAGAGTAGGGGTTTGTTTAGATACTTGTCATACGTTTACGGGTGGTTATGACTTGCGTACGCGTGAAGCATATGATGCAACAATGAATGAGTTTGAACGTTTGGTTGGATTTGAATACTTATCTGCTATGCATATTAATGACTCTAAGCCAAAACTTGGATCTCGTGTTGACAGACATCATTCTCTAGGTGAAGGGGAGATAGGTTGGGACACTTTTAAGTTCATTATGAATGATGAGCGTATGAATGATATACCACTAGTACTTGAAACAATTGATGAAACAATTTGGGACAGAGAAATAGAAGCAATGTATGATATGGTAGAAGTATAATTAAGGGTTTTAATATTTTTGAACTAATTAGTACATAAATACTAATTTACTAAACACAAGCTAAGCATTGAAGCAATACAATATTCATTATTCAAATATAATGGAGTCTTAATGCATCAAAAGTTAGAAAATTTAATGGGTCGATTTGGCTCATTTGTTCATGATAATCCTTTTAAAATTCTCTTGGTTTTAGTACTTCTTTTGGCTTTTCCTATTTCTCATCTTCCCCAAATCAAAATGGATACTTCAACCGAAGGTTTTATGCATGATGATGACCCCGTTCTTTTGACCTATAATGAGTTTAGAGAACAGTTTGGTCGTGATGAACGTATTATTATTGCCATAGAAGATGAGAACATATTTTCGTTAGACTTTTTAACAAAATTAAAGAGTATGCATAAAGAGATAGAGTCTACCGTACCTTATCTTGATGATGTAACTTCACTTTACAATGTCCGAAACACAAGAGGTGAGGGTGACAAGCTTATTACCGATGACTTGTTAGAGAATTTTCCTAAAACTGAACAAGAGTTAGCACAAATTAAAGAGCAAGCAATGGCTTCTCATTTTTATAAAGATTTACTCTTAAGTCAAGATGGAAAAATGACCACAATGGTTATTGAGACGGATGCGTATTCTCATGTAGGAGAACAAGAAGTCTCTGTAGAAGATGAATTTTCTGAAGGTTTTGGTGATGAGGCAACACAAAATACGGTAGTAGATAGAGGCTTTTTAAGTGACCAAGAGAATAAAGAACTTATTTCAGCACTTTATGGTGTTCTTGATAAATATGAAGCCCAAGGTTTAAAAATGCATGTCGCTGGTTCCCCAGTGGTTAACAATGCGTTAAAAGCGCAGATGAGAGCTGACATGCAGAAGTTTATGCGTATTACCTTTTTAATTATTTTAGTTTTTCTTTTCCTTGTCTTTAGACGTTTGTCTGCTGTTGTTTACCCTTTGCTGGTTATTGTCTTTTCATTAATGACTACTATAGGATTAATGGCATGGAGTGGGGTGGCATTTAAGTTACCAACGCAAATTGTTCCTTCTTTACTGCTTGCTGTTTCAGTAGGGGCTACCGTACATATTTTATCGGTCTTTTTTGACAGGTTTAATGCCAATGGTGACAAAAAAGAGGCACTATCATATACAATGGGGCATTCAGGTTTAGCCATTGCCATGACCTCTATGACTACAGCCATTGGTATTGGTGCTTTTGCAGGTTCAGAAGTTGCACCCATCGCTGACTTGGGTCTTTTTGCAGCCATAGGGGTAATGGTCTCTTTACTCTTAACATTAACACTTTTACCAGCACTTTTGAGTATTACGAAATTAAAAGCTAAAAAGAAAGTTGAAGCAGGGAAGATTGATAATCTGATGAAGCACTTGGCTGTTATTCCTGTGAAACACACGAAGAAAGTATTATTTGGTTCTTTTGCTGTGGTGATGCTGTCTTTTTTAGCTGCTAGCACTATTAAGCCTTCACATAATCCTTTAACATGGTTTCAAGAGGGACATAAAAATCGTGTGGCAACCGATGCTATTGATACCCATATGAATGGTACGGTGACCATTGAAGTTGTGATTGATACAGAAGAGGAAAATGGTTGGAAAAACCCTGAAAGACTTGCTAAACTCAATGAACTCTCTGAGACATTAAGTACCTATAAAGATGAGCATACCTATGTAGGAAAAGTTGTTTCTTTAGCTACGATTGTAAAAGAGACAAACCGTGCTTTAAATGAGAATCAAGAATCATTCTACACCATTCCTACAGATCAGAATTTATTATCCCAAGAGTTACTTCTATTTGAAAACTCAGGTTCTGACGATTTGGAAGATGTGGTGGATTCACAGTTTTCTAAAGCAAGAATGACCATTAAACTTCCATGGGTAGGAGCCGTAGAGGCCTATGATGCTTTAGAGTATGTTAAACAGACCTGTGAAGCAACTTTTAAAGATGAAAAAGTATCAACCACAGGAATGATGCCACTTCTTATTAATACTTTCTCTAATGCCGTGTATTCATCAGTAGAGAGTTATTTTATTGCAGCAATTGCTATTACTTTTATGATGATGTTGATTTTAGGTTCACTACGTTTAGGACTTATCAGTATGATACCAAACTTGGCACCTATTATTGTGGGTTTACTGGTTATGTACTTGATTGATGCTCCTTTAGATATGTTTACTTTACTTATTGGGTCTATTGCGATTGGATTGGCTGTCGATGATACCATTCACTTTATGCATAATTTTAAACGTTATTATTTACAGACAGGCGATACTTTAAAAGCAATGGAGCAGACATTTTTTACGACAGGTAAGGCAATGCTCATTACTACCATTGTTCTCTCTTTAGGTTTCTTCTCTTATATGGCTGCTAACATGATTTCTGTACAAAACTTTGGTATCTTAACAGGGTCAGTCATTACGTTTGCATTACTATCTGATTTACTTTTAGCCCCTGCCTTAATGGTTCTTATGGCTAAACGTGGATGGATTAAATAAATTTAAATAAAGGATATACAAAATGAAAGCACAAAAATTATTATTTTTACTGGGTGTTGGAGCAACCTTATTAACAACAGCTCCTATTTTAGCAGATGATACAAAGGCAAGAGCCATTATGGAAAAAGTAGATGCCAGAGATGATGGTGATACTTTAGAACAAGATATGCTGATGCTACTCATAGATAAAAATGGAGATGAGCGAACACGTGACTTAAAATCTTATGCTAAAGATTTTGGCGAAGATAGCCATAGAACCATGTTTTTTAAAAGCCCTTCAGATGTTAAAAATACAGCTTTTTTAACGTATGATTATGATGATTCAAGCAAAGATGATGACCAATGGTTATATTTACCAGCACTTAAAAAAGTAAAAAGAATTCCTTCGGCTGATAAAAGTTCAAGTTTTATGGGGTCTGATTTTTCATACTTTGATATGACAGACAGAGATTTAGAGAATTATGATTTTAAACTACTCAAAGAGACCAAAGTTTATGGACATGATGCATGGATGATTGAATCAATGCCTAGAAATCAAAAAGTGATTGATGAGTCAGGGTATGAAAAAAGCATTGCCATCGTGAGAAAAGACAATCATATGGTGATTCGTGCCATTAACTTTATGACTAATGGTAAGAAAAAGTATTTAGACGTTAAGAAAATACGTGAAGAGAATGGTATTTGGTTAGTTGATGAGATGACCATGACGACTAAAAAGGGAAAACGTACCTTACATAAAACAGTTTTAACTTTCTCAAATGTAAGGTTAAACGGTAGCATTGATGACAACGTATTTACAACCAGACGGATAGAAAAAGGTCTATAAAATGTTTTGTAGCTGTAGGGTGTTGTCCCTGACAACACCATCAAGACCAAAATTGGCATTTTTAGCAATGTTTTTAATGAGTTCATTGAATGCTGAAAACCTAGATGCACTCATGGATGGTTTTGATGAAGAACCCAAAGTAAAAACAGAAATCAAAAAAGATGCTGTAGATGATATTATGGAAGGTTTTGATGATGAACCAATAAGTTCTTCTAAAAAAAACAATTCTAAAAAACCTAAAGTGAAAGAAGCACAAGGAGCGTTGACAGGTCGCATAACAGAACAAACAGCGTATGCCTATAGTAGTGAAACGCCTCATGACAACTTTTCTTCATTAAAAAGCTCACTACTTTTAGACTATGAGTATAAATTTGAAAACGGTTTTAAATTTAAAACCAATGCCAAAGCTTATTATGATGCTATTTATAGTTTGCGAGGACGTGAAAAATATACTAAAGATGAGTTGCATGAACTGGAAAGTGAAGTTGAACTTTTTGATGCTTATATAGAAGGCTCATTAGCCGATAACTTAGATATGAAATTGGGTAGACAGGTGGTGGTTTGGGGTCGTTCAGATACCATTCGTATTACGGATGTTTTAAACCCTTTAGATAACCGTCGTCCTGGGATTGTTGATATTGAAGATTTACGGCTTCCTGTTGCCATGGCAAAGTTTGACTATTTTGTGGATGATTGGCGAATTACGCCTATGGCTATTCTTGAACAACGTTTCTCCAAAAATCCACCTGCTGGTTCAGTTTTTAATGCTTCAAGTACTTCTATACCTAATGATGAAAAGCATAATGATATTTTACCTGCATTAAGTATTGGGGCAGAGTTTTCAGGTTGGGATGCAAACTTTTATGCAGCACAACTGCGTGATGATGCTGGTTATTTTGCTAATGGAAAACTGCAACATGACAAAGTCAATATGTTTGGAGCAGCGTTTAATGTATTGAATGGTTCATGGTTATTAAAGTCTGAGCTGGCACATTTTGATGGCTTAAAATACACAACGACTCAGCAAAAAGAGTTTAAACGCTCTGATGGGCTTGTAGGCGTTGAGTACAATGGTATAGCAGACACACTTATTTCTTATGATGCTTCATTAAGAAAAATTCATGACTATGACAATAGATTAAAAAATGAACGTTTTGAAGTGCAAGAAGATACCTATCAACACGCTTTTCGTGTTAGCTCTGACTTTATGAATGCAACGTTACATGCAAATTATCTAGTTTCGTTATTTGGTAAGAGTTTAGATAAGGGTGGTTTCCAAAGAGCATGGATAAAGTATGATATTGCTGATGCTATTTATGCGAATGTTGGTGTTATTGATTATTTGAGTGGTTCACAACAGTTTGATGCTATTGCTGATAATGATATGATTTTTTTGGATGTTTCGTATAGTTTTTAGAATTTTTCGAGAGATGTAAAATGCTCTAAAGTTTTAACAAGTTTTCCTAAGTTATTATAACGTGAAGGGAAAAAAATGACAAAATTTATATTACTTACAACGACATTAATGTTGCTGCTTGCTTGTGAAACAGGTGTTAAAAATCAAGGGGTGACCAATGAAACGGTCTCTTCTTATAGTGTGAACGGTGATAATGCTCGACAAAACTATAGTGTAGCTACACAAAAAAGCACTAACAAAATTTTTTCAAAATCAGAACAACCAGGTTACTATTTACAGTTGGATATGTTTGCGAAAAACAAACCAAATCAAGACTATTTAAAACCATTGGTTGATGCTTCACTTAAACATGTGGTGTTAACTAAATGGAATAAACACTATGTTTTAATTGGTCCTTATATCTCTTATAACAGTGCAAAAAACAAGATTGCCTTGGTAAAATCAAAACTCAAAAAACAGACATTTGTTGTCCAAGTACTTCGACCATAAAAACTAGGTATAATTCCAAAAAACATCATTTGGAGTTCTACTTTGTCACAAAAAAAATTACATCTTGTAAGCTTAGGCTGTACTAAAAATCTTGTCGACTCTGAGGTTATGTTGGGTCGACTTAGAGAGTATGAAATCTCTGACGACTCTGAAGCTGCTGATGTAATTATTGTGAATACTTGTGGTTTTATTGATGCTGCTAAAGAAGAGAGCATCAACACCATTTTAAATCTTCATGATGTTAGAAAAGAGAACTCTCTACTTGTGGTTTCTGGTTGTTTAACAGAGCGTTACCAAGAAGAGCTACAAAAAGATTTACCTGAAGTGGACATTTTTACAGGTGTTGGTGACTATGAAAAGATAGACAAAATGATTGCTGAAAAAAGAGGGGTGTTTTCTCCTGCTGTCTACTTAGCAAATGAAAACTCTGACCGTGTTATTACTGGGTCGAATACCCATGCTTACATTAAAATCTCTGAAGGTTGTAATCAGACCTGTTCTTTTTGTGCCATTCCTTCGTTTAAAGGTAAATTACTTTCAAGAACATTAGAATCCATTGAGAAAGAGGTAAAAGCCTTAGTCGCTAAAGGTTTTTATGAGTTCTCGTTTATCTCTCAAGACTCATCAAGTTTTGGACGTGATTTAAAACTTAAAGATGGACTCGTTCATTTGGTTAAAACAGTTGAGGGCATAGAAGGAGTTAAAGTAGCAAGAATACTCTACCTTTACCCAAGCACCACCAGCTTTGAACTCATTGATACCATTGCTGATTCAAAGGTATTTGAAACCTATTATGACATGCCAATCCAACAGATAGATGATGGTGTCTTAAAAATGATGCGTCGTGGTTTTGGGGAAAAGAAAACCATTGAGTTACTTGAACATATGAAGTCTAAAAAAGATGCTTTCATAAGAACCTCTATTATTGCAGGTCACCCAGGTGAAAGTGATGAAGCTTTTGAGCGTGTTTGTGAGTTTATGAGAGATTTTAAATTCGATAGATTTAACGTTTTCTTCTACTCTAATGAAGAGACAACACCAGCTTTTACCATGCAACCTGTTGAAGAAGAGGTAATTGAAGAGCGTGTTGAAGTGCTTGAAGCAATTGCCAATGAGACCACAGAGTATTCTCTAAAGAATATGCTTGGAAAAACCATTCAGGTTATTTTAGAGGGTGAGAGTGATGAGCATGAGTATATTTTATCGGCTCGTCCAACGCTTTGGGCAAAAGATATTGATGGTGATATTTTGATTAATGATACTTCTGACCTAGAGATTTTGTATGGGGCGATGTATGAAGTGAAGATAACCGACTTTACTGGAGAGAGATTGCTTGGAACATTGATTAAGCCTCTTTAGATAAAATATCCCTATTCAGAAAGATAGGGAAATATGGTGAAGAGGTTAATTTTATTTGTTCATGGTTTAGGTGGTAGTGATGAGACTTGGGGAGAGTTTCCAGAACTACTAAAAAATGATAATGCTTTTAGTGGTTTTGAAGTTAAGTCCTATAGCTATCGTAGTAAAATTGTTAGAAACAAAAACATTGTGGCGCTTTTTTCTAAAGTTTTTGCTTTTATTACCCCTCAACAACGCTTACCCAAAATTCAAGATGTGGCTGACCTTTTAAAAACTGAGATAGAAGAGCGTTATGATACTTATGATGAAATCTATTTGGTCACCCACAGTATGGGTGGCTTGGTAGCACGTAAGTATCTTTATGAGATGTTAAAATCTAAATCTCCTTTACAAGTTAAAAAGTTAATGCTTTATGCTGTACCAAACAATGGTTCTGACTGGGCGAAACTGGCTTCTTTTTACAAGCATGAGCAGATAGAACAGCTAAACCGTGAGAGTGATTTTATGCAACACTTAAACAATGAGGTGGACAACATTGAACTTGAAAAAGCGTTAAAGGTTCTTTATGTTGTTGGTAAGTATGATGATGTGGTAGATGAAAGTTCTGCTAGAGGTTACTGGGGTAACAAGAGTGTCAAGTCTCTACCCAATACCCATACGGACATAGTAAAGCCTAAAGATGCTGATGATTTGTCATTTTTGGTTTTGAAAAACTTTTTAACCAGTAAAGAAGAGCTTGATGAAACTCATGAAAAACTCATAACATCTAAAACCCTGACCTCCTCTTTTGCCAATGCTACTTACGATACTTTAAGTTCCGACCGTTTGGTGGTTTGTTATCATCAAGACCATGTGGATGTGGCTTATGAACAAGAGGCATTAAAACAGAAGTTACAAGCGAGTTTTCAGGAGCATTTTTATCATATAGAAGTACCTTCTGACGAGAGTAGTGAAGCTGAATATTTTCAAAAGCTTTCAAATGCCATTGGTAGACAAGGTAGTGTAAAATCAGCCAATAAGTGGAAGTTTGAAATGAAAAAGAGGCTTAATGGTACACATGCTAGGGTGGTTTTTTTATTTACGAACATTGCTAATGGTAATGAAGCCCTAAATGTCAAGATGGGTAAAGCAATTCGTTCTTTAAAAACTGACCATCAAAACTTTTATGCTCTTTGTGTGGGACGAAAAGATTTAGCTTACTTGGTTCATGGTAACCGTACTTTGTCTCCGTTGAACACAGCGACAGAACTCTTTTTTCCTATGAATGATGTCTCTTTGTCTGAATACCAAGTAGTACAAACACTCAAAGGGCTAAAAGAAAACAAAGAGAGCATTTGTGACTGTTTAGAAACATCGTGGTCTGAGAGTTGGTCAACATGGAGTTATGAAAAGGGCATTAATGAACTGTTTTGGAAAAGCATATTGGTTAATGAACATGGCAAATATGCATGGCGAAAAAGTAGTTATAGAGGCATTGTAAAAGAGGTTTTAGGGTGTTAAATTTAATTGGTTATAATAGAAATAAAGTTAAAAGGATAAAAAATGGTGATTACTCTAAAAATTGATAATCCTGATATAGAAAAAGAGTTAACACATTTTGTCAAACAGCAAAAAGAGGTTAGTGTTGAAGCTTTAAGAAATTTTTTAAACTCTTTTCAAAATAAAGAGAAGTTTGACTTTAAGAAAAAAGACCCTAAAAAGCATAGTCGTAAAATTACTTATATAGATGAAGAGAATGAAGATTTATCTGATGTAAAACCTTATGCACATATTGAAGACAGTGGTCAATACATTCATGATTTAAGAAGAAAAAGAAACCGATAATGGTGATTGTTGATACTTGTATGGTTTATGATTTACCTCTGTGGACACATAACAAAAAAGATTTTCAATTTTTAGATATAGCTTTGTATACGTAGGTGTGACCATGTCACACAACAAATTTCGGAAACAATTAAATGAAAACTTTTAAATCCATTGAAATATATTTAAGCGTGTGACACGGTCACACCTACAGGAAGCACTATGAAAAAACTACTACCCCTTCTTCTCCTACTCTTCAGCACACTCTACGCAAGTACCACAGCACTGCCCACACTTGTACCTCAAGGTGAAAGCCTAAAAGGCTTCAACAACAACTATTACATTGACAATCGTTCCCCCATTAACGCCATAGCCATTAGTGAAGATGGCAAGTATATCGTGTCAGGTTCATCTGATAAGAGCATCAAAATATGGGATAGGAGCACAGGCGAGCTGGAAAGGAGCCTCACAGGGCATACAGGAAGTATATATTCAGTCGCGATAAGTAGAGATGGGAAAACCATCGTGTCAGGTTCATCTGATAAGAGCATCAAAATATGGGATAGGAGCACAGGCGAGCTGGAAAGGAGCCTCACAGGGCATACAGGAAGTATATATTCAGTCGCGATAAGTAGAGATGGGAAAACCATCGTGTCAGGTTCATCTGATAAGAGCATCAAAATATGGGATAGGAGCACAGGCGAGCTGGAAAGGAGCCTCACAGGGCATACAGGAAGTATATATTCAGTCGCGATAAGTAGAGATGGGAAAACCATCGTGTCAGGTTCAGATGATAAGAGCATCAAAATATGGGATAGGAGCACAGGCGAGCTGGAAAGGAGCCTCACAGGGCATACAAATTGGGTAAGGTCAGTCGCGATAAGTAGAGATGGGAAAACCATCGTGTCAGGTTCAGATGATAAGAGCATCAAAATATGGGATAGGAGCACAGGCGAGCTGGAAAGGAGCCTCACAGGGCATGATTCATTAGTATTATCAGTCGCGATAAGTAGAGATGGGAAAACCGTCGTGTCAGGTTCATATGATAAGAGCATCAAAATATGGGATAGTAACAAAACAAGTGCGTTGAAGTCATTGATAGGGGTGCAGAGAGGAAATTGGTTGGTCAAAAACCATGAAGAGGCTAATTTTACTAGAGGGGATGATGGGACACTACTTTTAGCGAAAAAAACTTTTAAAGCTGTTCAAGCTCAATGGTATGTTACACAAAAAAGTGTAGATGATATTAACTTAAGTATGGAAAAGAGACATTTAAAATTTAATAACAATGAAAAAGCAAAACTCGTGCTTCAACTCAAAAATCTTGATCAAAATATCTCTGTTTTATCACTTAAAGGTGAAAGTAAACATCTGTTGGTTATCCCAAAAAGAGTTGGGGTACTTAAAGCTTCTGAAACAAGAGACGTAGCTTTAGATGTTTTTGCTAAGGTATCGCGAGATGACCCTAAGTTCATAGAAAATGAAGAGCTTAACCTTACCTGTACTACCCCTAAAGGTCAAGTGTTTAATCTTACAGTTTTTGTTTCTATAGATTTTTCTACTTTAAAAGTGGAAAGTGCCGTTTTGTCAAAAGATGAAAAGACCTTTTCAGTCAAAGTTAGAAATGTTGGTAACAAAGCATTAGCAAAAGCAAAAGTAAAACTTGAAGCACCCTTTTCTGCTGCTTCTCAAGATTTAGAGAACTTAGAAGTGGATGGAAATAAAACATTTCTTTTCTCTGTACCACCTGATGTCAATATAAGCATAAATGAGAAAAGTCTTTTTAAATTTTCTGTTTCCATAGCCAATGAAAAGGAGATACTTAGAAACCCAGCAGGAACAAAGATAGCCCCTGCGTATGTTTGGCATTTTGACAATGGACATGTGACCATCTCTTTAGATAAATTGGCTTGGTACATTTATGCTTTATGGGTGCTAACAGGTTTAGTAGTTTTAGGCTTAATTTTCTATTTCCGTCGTTACCGAAATACCTTGGTACTACAACTTCAAAACAATCCAAAGTCTCTTTTAACTTTAAGTCCAATACTCTTAAGCGAAGCAAAAGAAAAATTATTAAAAATAAATGAACTAGAGAGTGTTTTAAAAACTTTAGACATTAAGCCAAAGACCTTTGACCAAGCCTTAGCATTTTTTGAAAGTTCAGAAGAAGAACAAGTAAACCTACTGAGTAAAAAACTAGAAGCCACGTACCAAAAAGAGGGAGAGTACTACCGTGTTAATTTACCTGAAGCCTTTAACTTAAACAGCATTAACAGTTTTTTGGTTTATCTTAGCGATGCCTCTGCAAGTAGCATTAGTAAAAAAGTCATTGGCAAACAAGAGAAGGTTTTGGTACTGTGTGAAAGCAGTGAACAAAATGCTGTGGCAAAAAAAGCCCATGAAAAAACAAACTTTATGATAGCCCCTACGGTAGAACAGCTAACAGAACTTCTACTTGCTTCAGAAGCACAAGAGTTACTCATAGAGATATTTGCCGACTGTCTCTTAGCTAAAGAGGTTTCGCCTTATCAGACCAATGGAGATATTAAAAATGAGTCAAACTTTTTTGGTAGGGTTGAGATTATTCGTGATATATTGGGAAGCAACAAAAACTACCTTATCGTTGGTTCACGGCAGTTGGGTAAGTCTTCGGTATTGCGTGCGTTAAAACGTCGTTATGATGAGCATGACCATGTGGAAGCTTACTACATTACCATGGATGACGAGCAGATACTGTTAGAGATGAAAAATGCTTTAGGCTTAGAGGAAAGTTTAGAACTTAAAGAGATGGTCTCTTACCTCTCACAAAAAGAGAAAAAGTCCATTTTCCTCATAGATGAAGCAGACGAATTCATAGCAGCTGATGCCGAAAATGACTATAAAGTCACCAAAGCCTTTAGAAAACTGGCACAAGAGGGGAAAGCAACCTTTGTCATTACTGGCTTTTGGACAATGTATTACTACGTAACCAATGACTACCATGCACCCTTTAGAAACTTTGGAGAGCTTGTAAAACTTGGTGGACTCGACGATGAAGCCTGTAGAGACCTTATGGTTGAACCGATGAAACGCATTGGCATTAAGTATGAAAATGAAGCGATGATTGACCAGCTCATTAAACGTTGTGGTAACCGTGCAAACCTCATAGCCATTACTTGTCATGAAGTTTTAAAAGTACTCGATGGCAACGTCATAAGCCAAGAGAACATAGAACAAGTCATACGGCACTCGACTTTAGAAGACTACTTAAAAGGGTGGCAAACAATCAGTTTGAATGAAGAAGAAAACACCTTAGACAGAGCCATACTCTTTTTAACACTCAACGAAGAGCAGTTTAGACTTGGAGATGTTTTAGTGCTGTTGGCAGGTGTAGGGTTGGCTTCAGCCGATGAAAACAAAGTAAATGAAAGTTTAGAACGCTTGGTTATAGGGTACTTTTTAGAAAAAGACCGAGGTAATTACAGCTACCGAGTCCCTCTGTTTAAAGAGAAGCTTTTGTATGAAGACATAGAGGTATTGTTAAAGCGTGAAGTACGTAAGTTGAGTAAGATTATAGATGTTAACTAAAGAAAATATTAGCTTATTACAATCAAGTAAAAACCTATTGGCTTTTTCAGCAGGGGTAGACTCTTCTGCACTCTTTTTTTTGTTGCTTGAACATAAGATAAAATTTGACATTACTTTGGTGAACTATGGCTTACGAGAGCAGAGTGATGAAGAAGAGGCTTATGCTTTGGAGTTAGCTAAAGAGTATGGTTTTAAAGCTTACACTATAAAAGCTCCTAGTTTTGAAAATAACTTTGAAAAAAATGCGCGTGATTTTCGCTATGCTTTTTTTGATGAATTGATGGAAAAACATGAGTATCATAATTTATTAACAGCTCATCAGTTAAATGACCAATTAGAGTGGTTTTTAATGCGTTTGACTAAAGGAGCAGGTACGGTTGAGCTTTTGGGTTTAGAGCATGTTTCAGAACGTAAGAATTATAAGTTGCTTCGTCCTTTGTTAAAGTATAGTAAAGATGAGTTACTTGAGTATTTGGAAGTTCATAAGCATAAATATTTTGTAGATGAGAGTAACCATAGTCAAAAGTATGAACGTAATCAGTTTCGAGCAAAGTTTTCTAATGAGCTTATTGAACACTATGCTGAGGGAATTAAACGTAGTTTTGACTATTTGGAAGAAGATAAAAAAGTTTTGAGTGCTGGGTATGAAGTGCTTTATCATGAAAAAGAACTTTATGTGTTGGCTTATGAGAGGAGAGAATTAATTGTTAGGCTTGTCGATAAGTATCTTAAAAAGTTAGGCTATTTACTTTCAGGAAAACAAAGAGAAGCGTTAAAGAAAGAAAACTCTGTAGTTTTTGGAAATCTATGGGCTGTTGAGGTGGGGGATAAGCATATTTATATAGCACCCTATAGAACTTCTGCTATGCCAAAGAAATTTAAAGAAGCATGTCGGCAGCTTAAAATTCCTTCTAAAGTTAGACCTTACTTAAATGAGGAAATAATGGAACTTACAAAGTTTCCAAAGTTATTTTAGCATTGACTATTTCGTCTTCAGTTGTGAATTCTAGGTCATCATTAATTTGTACATAGTACTTCAACGATAGGGTATCAAGAAAAGTATGAAACTTTTTTAAGTCTTCTTTCTTCATTTGAATATTAATGATGTATTGTTTTTCTTCAAGGGGCTGAGTTGTGACTTTTGAAAAAAGTAATTCGGTATCTTTTTTAAAAAGTGCTTCAGAAAACTTTCTGGGCTTTTCATTTATGCCGTGTTTT
>CACVAR010000126.1 GCA_902727905.1 uncultured Sulfurovum sp.
TTTTCATCTATTTTAGAAACAACTTCAAAAAGCTTCTCTTTTGTATCTAAACATATGGCTTCAAAAGCATCTTCTTCCTCTTCATCATCTTCATCAATATCACAAAACCCCACACCTACTTTTGCTTTCTCAATGGCTCGACGCATTTCATAACGTTCAAAATCATCTAACAAACAACTAAGATAATTTTTGTCTTCAAAAACAAAGCTCTCTAAGTCAAAGTCTTTAAACACATTTTGATCCATGGTAACTAATTCTCTGGACATAAAAGCATTCTCTTTGGACTCTAAAAGTTTCTTTTGGATATTCGCTGTACCAGCATTTTCAATGTCAGCATAAATATTTTCAAGTGTATGATACTTGTTAATAAGTTTAGATGCCCCTACTTTTCCAATTCCCTTAACACCAGGAACATTGTCCGAACTGTCACCTAAAATGGCTTGAAAGTTTATAAAGTCTTGTGGTCTTACCCCAAACTTTTCAAAACACTCTTCTTCCGTAATCTCTTTTCTTTTGACAGAATCATACATAACCACATGATCATTTTCTATCATTTGATATAAATCTTTGTCATGTGAGACAATGCGTACTTTTAAACCTTGCTCTTTCCCATACTTAGCAAGTGTTGCAATGATATCATCTGCCTCATAACCTTCTTTTGCTAAATTTGCAAAACCCATGTCAGAAATCCAATCAATAGCAACAGGAAGCTGTTTCACTAAATCTTCTGGAGGAGAATCTCTATTGGCTTTATAGTCAGCATAAATCTCATTTCTAAATGTTGGACCTTTAGAATCTAACGCAAATACGATATAGTCGGTACTATGATTGGTATGTAGTGAGTCAATCAGATTAACAAAACCTGTCAATAAGCCTGTTGGAAAACCATCTGAATTTTTAAGAGGAGGAAGTGCAAAGTAAGAACGAAAAAAGAAGCCAAAAGTATCTATAATTGTTAATGTTTTCAAAGTAGGAAGCCTAATAATTTTATAGAAGGATTCTATCTAATTCTCTGTTATAGTCTTATTTTACTTCTATCTTTTAATACCTTTAGTTATTTTAATCTTAAAAAAGTATAATTATATATTAAATATTTTTTAAGGAAGTTTCAATTATGCCAGAGATTCATGATCCATATTTAAACACTATACAAAGAAACCTCAATGAAGAAAAGATTAAAGAGCGTAAAGAAAAGGTCCAAAAATCTAAAACACATAAGAAAAGTTTCTTGTCACAAAACATTGTTATAAGTGACTATATTCATTTACCAGAAAGTCTTCAAAAATTCTTTTTACTAAGCATCTTTATTTTTGTTCCCTATCTATTTGGGGTAATCATAATGTCACTACTGCTAGGCTACAAATCTTTTCAAGAATTTACAACATTTAACTTCGACCTATTTATGCTTTCATGGACAGTTGGGTATGAAACCATAGCGCTTATACTTCTACTAATTATTATAAGAAGTGCTTTAGTCTTTAAACAAAAATAAAATTAATATACGTATTCTTGTCCAAAAAACTCTTTTGTAACAGCCCTCATTTCAGACACATCTTCGATACGATTTACCAAATCTCTAAATTTAGAGGCTCCTTGGTATCCAGCCTTCGAGTAAGTATGTAAATGCTTTCTAAATATAATAGCCCCATGATTACCATAATGAGTAATCATCTGATCAAAGTGTTCTAAGACAACTTCTTTTACTAAAGCCGATGAAACTTCGGAACTACCATTACCATTGATATGATTTTTCATAAGTTGAAACATCCAAGGTCTCCCTACAGCACCACGACCAACCATAATACCAGCAGCACCTGTGTATTCTAAAACCCATTTTGCTTTCTCTGGGCTGTCGATGTCCCCATTTGCTAACACAGGAATATTTACTGCTTCCACTATCTCTTTAATCGCATCATAATCAACAGCAGCTTTATACCTACCAGCTCTTGTTCTACCATGAACAGCAATATAGTCAGCTCCAGCATCTTCACAAAGTTTAGCTTGTTCTATATGGTTTTTTTCATTAAAACCCAAACGCATTTTTACAGAAGTATATTCTTTGTTTGAATATTTTTTAATCGTCTCAATTGTTTTTGCCATTTGAGGGAGATCAGTAAGTAGAGAAGAACCCTGTAAGTTATTGACAACTTTAGGTGCAGGACACCCACAATTAAGGTCAATAATATCAACACCATCACGTTCATTAATTAACTCTACAGCTTTACGGACTATACCCAAGTCTGAACCAGCTATTTGTATGCTATAAGGTGTTTCTAGTGGATTTTTTTCCAACATTTTAAAAGTTTTTTTACTTTTAAAAGCTAAAGCATTTGAACTTATCATTTCAGATACCGTAAAATCTGCTCCAAATTTTTTAACAACAGAACGGAAGGGAAGATCTGTAAAGCCTGCTAGAGGTGCAAGAGCAAACAGAGGTTTAGAAAAATCTAAAGTAGGCACTGGTATTTATGCCTACTCTTTACAAAGCATCACAGATATGACGAATGTTCATTAAGTCTGTAATTTTATATTTTTTATGCTCTTGTTTTAGATCAAAAAGTGCTCTAAATCGCTTATAGTCATTTTCACCATGTTCTTTAAGATATTCACCAGCTTGGTCAATCATCTCGTAATCAAATAGTAAGTAAAGGTAGGCAACCTGTGCATCAGGATATTTACCTTCATATTCACGCCATAATTTCAAGTTCTCATCTGGTGAAAGCTCATGCATCATTAGTGTTGCGACTTTTAAGTAGTCAACACAACTTAACTTAGTTTCCAGCGCAACAAGAAACTGATCTAATATCTCTTTAGTAAGCCCTAGATTATTTTCTTTATCAATACGTGAAATCAATACAAAGAAACTCTCTTTATTATAGACGTTTACATATTTTTTTGCTTTAACAAAATCTGTTTCTAAAGAAAAAATATTTAGTGCTTTTTCAAAAAGTTCAGTACCATATTTCTCTTTAGACTGAATGACCTCTTCTGCAAAAGTACTCTCTTTATTTAAACGATTCATTAAGTTTTTTAAGACTAGAGGATTATCTGAAGATAAAACTTTGTCTAGTTTATGTGCTTTGAAATCAACATACTCACCACGATTAATTTCAGTTACAAGTGTCAAAGCACCTCTTAATTTATCAGAAATATCATCTACTGCACCATCAACTTTTACACAAGAGACAGAAAGTAAAGAAACCGTCTGCTTTAAAAGAGGAAGATTAAACTTATGTGCTTTTGGCTCATTCAATAATGACCAGTAAAGAGCATCATCCAAGGTAGAAGTGTCTTTCTCCCACTTTTTAAATTTAAAAAAGTTCTTAGTCCCATAAAACATCATATGTGTAGCTGAAGCTATCATAAGTGCTAACATTGGCAACACTATCCACACAGCTATAGGCATGGTTAGTGATAAAGAAAACTCACTTATAGTATAATTATTTGGATTCACTGTATATACAAAAATACCTACAATAGCCATTAATATAATTGAGGCTATAAGATATAAACCTAAACGCATAAATACTCCTTACTCTTTTTCAACATTATTCCTTCTCTACAACTTCTCTACAGGTAATACAATATCGTGCAAAGTTTTTTACTTTTAATCGTTCTATATTAATAGCATCTCCACACATATCACACTCACCGTAACTCTTATCTTTAATTCTATCTAATGCTAGTTCAATTTCTGCTAATTCTTTGGATTGTTGACCTAAAATGGCATTATCAACAGCTGTCTCCAATGACATTGCTGCATGATCACCTTCATCTTTAAGTTCATTATGTCTCATCGCATTCATTTCACCGGATGTTGCATTTAAATTTGTCTCTATTTTTGATTTTCTACCTTCTAATGCTTTTTTAAAAAAATCTATATCGGTCGTACTTAACATATTCTCTGTTTCCTTATATTACTCTATTATATTTATTTATGATATGGATGATTATTTAAGATTGTTAATCCCCTAAAAATCTGTTCCAATAATACTATTTTTGCCAACTTATGTGACATCGTAATTTTACCCAAAGAAATGCTCTTATTACATTGCCCTAAAAAATCGCTCTCAAGCCCATAAGCTCCACCAATAAAGAAGTTTACAACCCCTCTATCCTTAAGTAAATTTGAAAAGCCAAAGCTGTCCACATCTTTACTAGCAGGGTCTAGTGCAATATTATAGGCAGCATTTAAATGTTGGTTAAATGCTAATGTATATGATTTTTGTGCAGCCTCTGTGGAAATATCATGGGCTTTATTAATTTCTTTGGTATAAATCTCAAAAACCTCTACTTTAGCAAAAGGTTTTGCGATTTTAATATAGTGTTCAATTAAGGGTGCATAAAGTTTGTCTTTTGACTTTTTATCAACAATATAAATATTTATTTTCATACAAACTAAACGATTCTAGGATTATCCTCTAAAAATAGCTTCATTAATCCAGCAATAGTGTCTTTCATGTCATTTCTGTCAACTATCATATCAATAAGGCCATGTTCAAGTAAAAACTCTGATCGTTGAAAACCTTCTGGTAAATCAACCCCAACCGTTTGTTTAATAACCCTCTGACCAGCAAAACCAATCAATGCTCCTGGCTCAGCAATAATAATATCACCCAGCATCGCAAAAGAAGCAGAAACCCCTCCCATAGTCGGATCAGTAAGCAAAGAAATAAAAGGTAAACCTTTAAGGTGTAAACGATTTAATGCTGCCGATGTCTTAGACATTTGAAGTAATGAAAAAGTACTCTCTTGCATTCTAGCACCACCTGAAGCAGAAACAATAATAAATCCACATTTTTTCTCAATTGCACGGTTAATAGAACGTACAATTTTTTCACCCTCTACAGAACCTAGACTACCACCCATAAAAGAGAAGTCAAAAATTACAAGTTCTGTCTCTACCCCATTAATGGTACAAGAACCAGAAACAACTGAAGAACTTTTACCTGTTTTAGCTTTTGCTTCATCTATACGCTTTCTATATGATTTTTTATCTGTAAACTTCAAAGGGTCAATGGGAGCCAATGTAGCATCATGCTCTACAAAAGAACCTTCATCACATAAAAAATCTTGTCGTTTTTGTGCATTAATTCTAAAATGATGATTACATTTTGGACAAACGCTACACTTACTATCTACCTCTTTATAGTACATAAGGGCTAAACATTTTGGACATTTAATCCAATTACTTTGTTCATCCTTTGTTTCTGTACTGCTCATCATATTAGAAAAAATATTGGCAAAGTTCATTCCAGCTGCTCCGATAACTTTAATTAAGGAAATAATACCATAAACTGACTAAGTTAGAAAGTTCTTAACCTTTTTTTAATGCTTTTTCCAACTCAGTGGTAATAAACTCTGCATGTTTTAGAAAAAAGAAATGGTCACCCTCTAAAGGATAAAATTTTGACTTTTCAATAAGCTCTGAAATTCTTTCTCCCGTATACAATGGCGTGGCAGTATCATCGATTCCCCAAAAGCATAATGCCGTACTTTCGGACTTTGAGAACTCATTTTCGAAATCTTCATCTACCACATTTTTAAAAGTTTCATACATTTCATGTGACATTCCCTGTGCATCAGGAGCTACAAAAAGTTCACGAATTTTTTTAAACCCTAAAGGCTTTAATAGCTTAAACGTAGCAATTTTAACTTTTATTGACCATGGCTTCTCTGTAACTACCCCTGCAGATGAGAGAAGTGCTAAATATTTTGTGTTAAGTAAAGTAGCCACTTTACCTCCAAAAGAGTGTCCCATAGCAAGAGTAGGCTTTACATTTAAAAGCTCTAAAAATAATGTAACTATTTTGGCATAATCTTTAGTCGTTAAAATCATCTCATTTGTACTCGCACCAAAACCAGGCATGTCTAAATAGATATGCTTATACTCCCCTAACATTTTTCCAAAAGCTTGTTTCATAATCTCTTTATTCGACCCCCATCCATGAAGGATTAAAATAGCCTCATCCTTACTTGGATTAACAATTTCATAACTGAGTTTAACTGTCTTATTTTTATAATTTATCTCTTTTGCTGCCATTATCTGCTACTTTCTATTTTTATACTTAGGTTCACAAAGTTTACGTTTATGTTTTTCAAGCTCTAACCGTGAAGCTTTTAGAACGTCTCCTTCTGTATCTAATTCTAATAATCTTTTTTGTTTTTTCATAAACTTTCTAAACTTTTTACTTTTAGGTTGATAACTTTCTATCAGTTTTGGAATAATGACATTATGAGGTAATAAAGACAGTAGATGTTTTGTACGAATATACTCTTTAGCATTCTCATCTTTAATCTTAGCATTAGACTCAACCCACTTAGGACAACCATGAGACAAGTTATTTAAATACCGAATCAATAATATTGAATGCAAAACATCTCGTTCTGGTTGATTCTCTTCAAATTGTAAATTATCCCAATATCTTCTGTCAGAACAAAGTGAAAGATATTTATCCTCTTCTAAAATTTTAAAAAAATCTTTTGATTGTTTCTTTGACCAGAGTTGTTTATATTTTTTATAAATTTTACTTAAAGCTTTTTTTTCCCACTTATGTGCATCTAAATACTTTATGACAACTTGTCGTTTATCTTTACCTACTTTATCTTTTTCAAAATACAACTCATCATTAAATACGTTTAAAATAACATTCTCATCATCAATACTACTTTCTTCAATGCTACTAACATTACTTTCAATAGGCACTTCAGTTTGATTAGCTTCAGTAACTGAACTATTACTCTTAACAGTAGGAACTTTTGGCTCAGTAGTAGTACAACCTGTAAAAAGCATCATAGCCATGACAACACCTATAAAAAACTTCATTCTAACCCTTTCGCACAAACATAAGCTGATGAAAATGCCCATTGAAAATTATACCCACCAAGCTCACCTGTTACATCTAATACTTCACCTAAAAAGTATAAACCTTCAACTCTACGACTCATCATAGAAGAGCCATCTATGTC
>CACVAR010000127.1 GCA_902727905.1 uncultured Sulfurovum sp.
TATGTTATGATTTTGTTATGAAAAAAGTAGCCATAAGATTTTCTATAGATGATGATATTGCATTTGATGAGTTAAAGAAAATAGCTTTGCAAATACAACGTTTTATTGTAGAGGGCGACTATAAAATCTCTTCAATCATAATAAAGCTAAGGGAGCATCAGCAGCTAGAGCTTGATGTTAGTATGGAAGAAAATATGCCAGAATTTACAGAACTTACAAAAGAGTTTGATGAAGATGGTATTGAGTATACCTTATATAAAAGTGTTAATGAAGCGTGGAAAGAGTGTGAACTAGATGATTTAGAGTTAGACAGAACACCTAAGTGGATTTATAACCTTGTAGGTCTAAATCTTCTTTGGTACATGGTCATGACTGTTCTTCAGTTTTTCTTCATTTATGAGTGGTACAGTGAAAAGTATGAGTGGGGTGGGATTGTTTCAGCCATTGCAGCTTTTTTTACAGGCTTAGTACCTCTATTTGGCTCTTTGGTTGCCTATTGGTCTGTTACTGAACTTTCAGACTGGGAGGGTTATAAAGCATTATGGGCATTTTTTGTTTACTATATCCCTTTACTAGGCTTCTTTCTCTATTTAGGATGGATAGTGATTAAAGCTTTATATGCTGATCGTTGGTACAGATTTTGGCGTCCCGAGTTTAATTAATCATTACTATGCTATATTGCGCGAATGATTTAAGGAGTAAAGATGCATAAAGAGTTAAAAGGCTGGGTCGAGTGGTTAGGTATGGAAGAGCCTGAATTAACACCTTTACATGGGGATGCAAGTTCTAGAAGATACTACCGAATTACAAATCAAAAAAAGAAACTTTTAGTGATGGATGCTTCAGATATTAAAGAAGTTGTTCCTGACATGGTAGGTATTGGTTTAAGACTAAAAAAGACAAGTGTTAAGACCCCTCTCATTCGTTCTTTTGAATTGCATAAAGGGTTTATGTTACTTGATGATGTGGGTTCGACTCATCTTTTTGACAAATGTTCTCGTGACACTTATGAACAAGCCATCAAAACTTTAGTAGAGATGCAAAAAGCACCAACTGTAGACTTAAAACCGTACGACATGGCTTTCTTACTTGAAGAGATGAATCTTATGTTGGAGTGGTATTTAAAAGAGCATTTAGGTCAAAAGGTAGAGTGTGTTGAGGGCAGAACCTTGTTAAGTACTTTTATGCTTATTGCCAAAGAGGTGATGGCACAACCACAAGAGACTTTTGTGCATCGTGATTACCACGCTAAGAACTTGATGATAGATGATAATGATGAGATGGTAGTGATTGATTATCAAGATGCAAGAGTAGGTGGGATTACTTATGATTTGGTGTCACTTTTACGTGACGCTTATGTATTACTTGATGATAGGGAACGCAAACGATTTATTAAACTCTATAAAGAGTTAAAAGGCATAGAAGTAGATGATGAAACCTTCATGCGTTGGTTTGACTTTACAGGTTTACAGCGACACATTAAGATACTTGGTATTTTTGCACGTCTAAGTATTCGTGATGGGAAAGATGCTTATTTAGAGAATATTCCTCTTGTATTACAGTACATTTTAGATGTGGCTGCGAAGTATCCTGAACTTGAAGGATTGCTAGCTATTTTGACCCTTGAAGAGCAAGATTCTGCTGGGTTCTCTTTGTAGAATAACTGAAAACGTTTAAAATAAGTAAGCAATAGATATACTATACTGACTAAAAGGAAAATATAATGAAACGATTACTACCCTTAATATTACTACCTATTTTAAGTTATGCTGGTTCAGCTCCAGCTGTTATTGAATGTAGCTCTGGAAGTGGACGAACAGTTTTAACCTTTGATGATTATGATTTACAAGCACAGTTTTCTGGTGGAACATTAAGTATAGATAATAAAAAAGTGAAATACAGTAGTGAGTACGGACATATTATTTCAGATTTTCGTAGAGGTATTTATGTTTTGTATTATAAGAATTCTAAAGATAAAACTGCTTTAGACTTTTATGCTATACCGAAAACTATCAAACGAATAGACAGTAACCCCTATGAGACAGCTTACAAATTTGAGGCTGTAATAGGTCCAAATAGTACTGACCCAAGACAAAAAAGTAAAATACTTAATAAAACCATTTGGCTCTCTTGTACATTAAAGTATTCAGTTTAATGAAAATTGATAATCTTACATTCCAAAATAAATATATTTCTTTAAATGAGGAGTTCTATGAGTTGACTCAACCAACCCCACTAGCAGAACCTTACCTCATTAGTTTCAATCCTAAAGTAGCAGAACTCATTGATCTTGACAAAACAAGTATTGATGATTCACGTTTTGTTGAACTCCTCAATGGAACTTTTACTCCTAAAACTTCAAAACCCTTTTCCATGTGTTATGCAGGTCATCAGTTTGGTCATTATGCTCAACGTTTAGGAGATGGTCGAGCCATAAACTATGGAAGCATCAATGGTTGGAACTTACAGACCAAAGGAAGTGGCGAAACAGCATTTTCACGTACAGCAGATGGTCGTGCAGCTTTACCTTCTTCCATTCGTGAATACCTTATGAGTGAAGCCATGCATCATTTAGGAATTCCTTCTACACGTGCTTTAGGTATTATTGGTTCTGAAACAAAACTTTTACGTAATGGCATTGAAAAAGGTGCTGTAGTCATGCGAATGTCACCAAGCTGGGTACGTTTTGGTACTTTTCAGTATTTTACTTATTTTAAAGAACATGAAAAACTAAAAGCTTTAGCTGACTACGTCATAGTAGAGTCTTATCCTCATTTAGAAAATGACGAAGATCGTTATTTTAAGCTTTTTTCCGAAGTTGTTGAAGCTACAGCTAAACTCATAGCTGGATGGCAAGGGGTAGGTTTTTGTCATGGGGTTATGAACACAGACAACATGTCCATAGCTGGACTCACCATAGACTATGGACCTTTTTCAATGTTAGATGACTTTGACTTTGGTTTTGTTTGTAACTCTACGGACAAAGCAGGGCGTTATGCTTATGGAGAACAGCCCAATGTTTCATACTGGAACTTAACAAAATTAGCTCAAGCATTTGAACCCATAGTTGATAAAAAACGAATGGATAAAAAGCTAGATGACTACGGTGCATTTATCTACCCCAATGCTTACATGGAAGTCATGCGTAAAAAATTAGGTTTGGCGTTAGAGTTAGATGAAGACATGAATCTTATTAAAGAGTTAATAGGAACATTACAAGATGCTTATGTAGACCATACAATTTTCTTTAGAACACTGAGTCATTATGATGGTGAAAGAATGCCCATTTTTGAGTTAGCTATGAATCCAATTCCTTTAGACGCTTGGCTAACACTTTATGACAAACGTCTGGCTAAAGAGTCTCGAGCTCAAAAAGAACGTCAAGCACTAATGCTAAAGACTAATCCAAAATATATCTTAAAAAACTATATGCTTCAAGATGCCATTACTTTAGCCTATGGTGGAAACTTTAAAAGGGTAGAGGAGTTACTTTACCTTGCTCAACATCCGTTTGAGGAACTGTCTGAATTTGAACACTTTGCTGTAGAGACACCTGAACATTATAAGAATGTTACGCTTTCTTGTTCGTCTTGAGGGGTAGGGGTTGTCAGGGAGAACACCCTTGTATAATAAAATTAGTTCTGAGTATCTTTTTGAAGAGAACGATAACAAAGCGTTCAATTTTTATTTTTTGTGGTATTGATAAATAAATATCAGATATAATTTTCAATAGATTAACGGCAATAGGATAAAAAATGAGTTTAAGTGAAGAAATAAGAATTAATGCAAAAAAAGTACATACTACTGAGATGAAAATGTCAATAGGTGAGATTATAAGTATGTATAAAGATGAAGAGATCGTAATTCAACCAGAATTTCAAAGACTTTTTAGGTGGAAAAAAGACCAAAAATCTCGATTTATAGAATCTATTCTAATAGGTATCCCTATTCCAACTATATTTGTTCAGCAAATGGATGATGGAAGATGGGAAGTAATTGATGGGTTACAAAGAATTTCCACGCTATTAGAGTTTGTAGGTATTTTATTAAAAGAAAATAAAGAACTTTATCATCGTCTTAAATTAACAAAAACAAAATTTTTACCGAGTTTGGAGAATATGACATACGAAAGTTTTGAAAATAATGATAAACAAAAGATATCAGATACTTACTTTGATAGAGAGACAAAACTTATTTTTAAAAGAACACCTTTGACTATACAAATAGTTAAAAGAGAAAGTGACAATACAACTAAATATGAATTATTTGATAGATTAAATTCAGGAGGTTCTCCTCTCAGTGGACAAGAAATAAGAAATGCAATATTCTTATTAGAGAATCCAGATGCAGTATTATTTATTAAAAGGTTAGCTAAGAATGAAGATTTTATAAATATAATAGCTTTATCTGATAGGTTAAATGATGTTGCTTACAATGAAGAATTGGTTATACGATATTTTGTATATATTACTAATCCTAAAAAGGTAATAAGTTCTCCTAGTGTAAAAAGCTTTTTAGATGACTATTTAAGAAACGATTTTAAAAATGAAGACATAGCTAAATTAGAAGCAAACTTTATAAACTTTTTTAAAGTATTAAATAATCATTGTGATTATAAGGTTTTTAGACGAATCAACAAGAGAGGACATTTAAGTGATTTTAAGATTTCAAAATTTGAAGCATTGGTTATTGGATTAGAACCTAATATTCTTGAATTTAATAAAAATTTGAAATGTATTAAAAATAAAATAATAAATGTTGAAAAAGAAAAATGGTTTGAAGAATTTTCAAAGCAAGGTTCAATGGCAAAAAAAAGAATAGCAAGTTTTATAGATAATGCACCAGAATATTTCAAATGCCACAAGAATTAATTGATAATTTTTATACAGTATTAGATACTATAATTGAATGGAGATTTCAAGAATTAGCTAATATTGACTTAGAATTGGATTCTCTTTCTACAGAAAATAATATCGCTCATAAATCTTTTTTATTACGAGGAACAACTGCTTTAATCTATGCTCATTGGGAGGGAGCAGTAAAAAACATTTTTTTAGAATTTAATAATTTTTTAAATAAACTATTAGAAATAGAGGCTATTAAATTAAGTAAAAATACAGTATTTATTTTAGAATTATTGTTGTATAAATATAGAGATAATATAAGTATGGGAAGAATAATTTGTGATGTACATACATTAAATAAGTTATTAAAAAATGAGACTATAGAGTTAGAAGTATATAAAATAAATATTCTAGATAACATTCATCGATATAAAAATACTAAAAATAGTGATAAATTAGAAACTATTGAAAACTTTTTAGAAAAAGAAACAAAAAATAATAAAATTGAAAAGGGTGTAGTAAATACTAATTCAAATTTAGGATTTGAAGAATTAAAAAATATTTTAAATAAATTTGATATTATCATGACAGATGATATCCAAATACAAAAATATCGTATGAAGCAGTTGCTAAATAATCGAAATGATATAGCTCATGGAGATAATAAGTTTTTTCATAAATACAATAATATTGAAAAAATAAATAAAGATATTGTAGAGATTAGGAAAACGCTAGAAAGTATTAAAGATTTAATTAATACTATCAGAATAAAAACGAAGGAAAAAGCTAAAAACTTAGATTTTTATTAGGCTAGATAGTATTTTACCCTTGTCTTATAATAGAGATGAGGTTGCTAATGAAGTTTATGAGTTAACCATGGGATATTCCCCCCCCCACAACTATTATAAACTATTTGTTCTATTATTGCTAACAGTGAAAATCAAAAATATGTTAGTAGAGAGATAGTAGCGAAGGTTAAAGAAGAGGTCTTTGAGATTAATGATATGCCTATGACCATTTTTTGGAGAGAATTCTGTGCTGATGCAGAGGGAGAGGTTATGGAACAGATATTATGAAATGAAGTGATAGTAAAAGAGACTAAGGAACAAAAAAGAGCTGTAGCATGATTGGTTGATTATGGATTTATTACGGCTGATATGAAGATAAGGGTACCTTTATTTGAAAAGTACTTGAGAGAGAAAAAAGACTTGTTGGTGTTGTGAGAAAGGTTTTTAGTTTGTTTTTTACTATTGTTTATCTTCCTAGAAATCAAATCCTCAAATAGTTTTTGATATATAAAAAATAGAAATAAAAGATACATATTTGTAAGGAATGATTTCAAAACAAAATACCTGCTATAATCAAACCATGAACTTCCAAAAACTAGACCAACTAAAAACCAAGCTTGATATCCATCGACCATTAGACAATAGCATCGTTAAAAATCTAAGAGAAGACCTAATCTTAAGATGGACATACAACTCTAATGCTATTGAGGGAAATACTTTAACACTTAATGAAACTAAAGTAGCTTTAGAGGGCATAACGGTTGGTGGGAAAAGTTTACGAGAACATTTTGAAGCCATTAACCATAAAGAAGCCATCTTGTTTGTGGAGTCTTTGGTTGAAAAAGATGAGGTTTTAAGTGAATATACTATTAAGTCTCTTCATGCACTTATTTTAAAAAATGTTGACGATAGTAATGCTGGAAGTTACCGAAATGTAAATGTTTTAATTTCAGGTGCAACGCATCGTCCTCCGACTAATATTGAAGTTCCAAGTCAGATGGAAGCATTTATTACTTGGTATAAAAATGAGGCTCAAACATTACATCCTATAGAGAGGGCTTGTCATGTACATGTTGATTTTGTAGGTATTCATCCTTTTATTGATGGAAATGGACGTATTTCAAGACTGCTTATGAACTTTGAATTGATGAAAAGTGGATTTCCTCCTGTTGTCTTAAAGGTTGAAAATCGTTTGGCTTATTATGATGCTTTGGATAAGGCTCATACATTAGGTGACTATGAACCCTTTACTACTTTAGTAGAAGAGAGTTTTGAGCCTTATTGGTATGTGTTGGGAGTGTAAGACTTTACGTACTTGTTAAATTGACTATC
>CACVAR010000128.1 GCA_902727905.1 uncultured Sulfurovum sp.
CTACCACAGCCTCTCTTCTTTCACATGAAGATGTTATTGTCATTGCTTCTGTTTCTGCTAACTATGGATTAGGTTCACCAGAAGATTATAAAACCATTGTTCAAAAATTAGTTGTTGGTGACGAATATGCTCAAAAAGCACTTTTGCTCAAACTCGTAGAGATGGGCTACAAAAGAAATGATGAGTTCTTTGACCGTGGAGATTTTAGAGTTAATGGTGAAGTCATTGATATCTATCCAGCTTATAATGAAGAGTTTGCCATACGTATAGAGTTTTTCGGTGATGAGATAGAAGACATTTATACCTTTAATACCTTAACAGGTGAAAAAATCGAACATTATAAAGAAGCAACGGTTTATGCTGCAAATCAGTTTATTGTTTCTCAAGAAAAACTAGCCCTTGCCGTAAAAAGTATAGAAGAAGAGCTGGGTGAACGTTTGGCTTTTTACCAAAAAGAAGACCGAATGTTAGAATACAATCGTCTTAAGCAAAGAGTTGAGTTTGACTTAGAGATGATAGAAGCCACAGGAATGTGTAAAGGAATTGAAAACTATTCTCGTCACCTTACAGGAAAAGCAGAAGGTGAAACACCTTTTTCCATGATGGACTATTTTGAAGCCATGCATGGTCATGACTTTTTATGTATTGTCGATGAATCTCATGTCTCCCTTTCACAATTTAGGGGAATGTACTCAGGCGACCGAAGCCGTAAAGAAGTTCTAGTAGAGCATGGATTTAGACTTCCTTCAGCTTTAGATAATAGACCCCTAATGTTTGACGAATACATCAACAAAGCACCCTACTTTCTCTTTGTCTCAGCAACCCCTAATGAACTAGAAATAAATCTTTCATCAACGGTAGCTGAACAAGTTGTTCGACCAACAGGATTACTTGACCCTCCCATTGAAGTGATCTCTAGTACCTACCAAGTCGAAAACTTACATGACCGAATGAAACCTGTAATTGAAAAAGGTGAAAGAGTTTTAGTCACTGTACTTACTAAAAAAATGGCAGAAGAGTTGACCACTTACTATAATGACTTAGGACTTAGAGTCCGTTACATGCATTCTGACCTTGATGCCATTGAACGTAACCAAGTGATACGTTCTTTACGTTTAGGGGAGTTTGATATTTTAGTAGGGATTAATCTTCTAAGAGAAGGATTAGACTTACCAGAGGTATCTTTAGTAGCTATTTTAGATGCAGATAAAGAAGGCTTTTTACGGTCAAAGACTTCACTTATCCAAACCTCGGGAAGAGCTGCTAGAAACTCTA
>CACVAR010000129.1:0-2974 GCA_902727905.1 uncultured Sulfurovum sp.
CGTATCAAGCTCGGTCATTGCATTTTTAACACAATCATTTTCTGAATTATCAAAACTATCGTAACAAGTTCTTGCAGCCATTTCAGCCACACCCACACCAGAGTCTTGTAGCAATGTCACTTTTGGTTTTTCGTATTCTATGTTATATTTTTCTATTTTTTCCATACTTAATTTATACCCTAATATTTAACTAAAAATTATTTTATTATAGCTAAGAATCATGCTTATTTCACTTATTGAAAAAAGCTAAAAAAATACCTAAAATTTCATTCATATTATGACTTAGAATAAGAATCTTTTAGTGTATAATCTACCCTTGAAATAACATAGAGAAGACAGAAAATGAAGAAAAAAATTATTGGAAGAAAAGAAACAATTTCAATCTTGGATTTAGAGTTATATGATTTAGATGCTAAAGTTGATACAGGTGCAGATTCAAATGCCTTACATTGTGACCACATAGAAATAGATGAGAACAACATTGTTCACTTTACACTACTTGATGAGGTACATGAAGCCTATCATGGAAAACGAATGCAAATTCCTCTACATGAACTAAAACGCGTCAAAAGCTCCAATGGAGAAATCCAAAAAAGACCTTCTATCAAAGTTGATGTTGAGTTTTTTGGTAAAAAATATAAAACGGTTATCTCGTTAACTGACCGTTCAGAAATGAAATTTCCCATGTTAATTGGTAGAAAATTTTTAGCAAAACGTTTTTTAGTTGATGTATCACTGGAAAACTTAGCAGACCCCCATCAAAAGGAATTATAATGAGAGTTTATATATTATCAAGAAGTCCAAGCCTTTATTCAACAAAAAGATTATTTGAAGCAGGACAAGCAAGAGGTTGGGAAATCCGTGTTATTGATTATTTAAAATGTTCAATTGAAATTATGAAAGGGGAACTTCAAGTCAACTACTTAGGGGAAAAGCTTCCTGTTCCAGATGCGATTATTCCTCGTATTGGTGCAAGTCGTACTTTTTATGGAACAGCTATGGTGCGACACTTTGAGATGATGGATGTCTTTACCATTACAGGGAGTTTAGCCATTAAACGAAGCAGAGACAAACTAAGAAGTCTTCAAATTTTTTCCAAACATGACATTGACATGCCAAAAACAATTTTTGCTTCTAATAAATCTTCAGCTAAAGACATTATTGAATTAAGTGGTGGTGCACCATTGGTACTTAAAATTTTAGAAGGTACCCAAGGTGTGGGTGTGGTACTTGTTGACAGTGATAAAGCAGCCAAATCGGTACTCGATGCTTTTTATGGTATGGATGTTAACTTACTGGTTCAAGAGTTTATCGAAGAAGCTGGTGGAGCCGATATCCGTGTCTTGGTTATTGATGGTAAGGTTGTGGGTGCAATGAAACGACAAGGGGCAGAAGGAGACTTTAGGTCTAACCTTCATCAAGGGGGTTCAGCAACGGTGCATAAACTCACTAGAAAAGAGAAATCTACAGCACTCGCTGCTGCTAAAGCAATGGGACTGGGTGTTTGTGGTGTTGACATGATTCCATCATCCAGAGGTCCTTTGGTGATGGAAGTCAATTCTTCTCCAGGTTTAGAAGGCATTGAAAAGTCTACAAATCTTGACATTGCAGGAAGCATTATGGACTATATTGAAAAAAATGTAACGCCTAAAGATGATAGCAATCCTAAAAAACGACGTATTAAACGTGATAATATTGGAGCCTAAAAATTAGCATGGAACTTTTTTATGATATTTTGAAACAACTAATACGTGTTCCTTCTGTGGTTGGTGCTGAACATCCATTTTTTATGGCTGTTAAAAGAGAGCTTGAAGAAATAGGCATTAAAGTTGAATATTATGATGGAGTATTGGTTGCTAAAGGTAATGAGCCTACCAAAGGCTATATTTCAGCTCATGCTGATAGACATGGACTCATCTGTACTGGTCATAATGAGTTTCAATATGCAGCTTTTATTGCCAAAAATCAAGCTGATTTGCTCGGAAATTCAAACTCAGAAAGGCTACTTAAAAATTTTGAAAGACGATTTGTCAATCAAAAAGTTCAAGCCTATCAACCTTGGTCAGGAATGTACTTAGGTTTAGGGGTTATTGAAGACGCGTATTTATGTCCAAGAAGAAACAACATCATCTTTAAGATTGAAGAGTTTGACCACTTAATGCCAGGGACACCCATTGCATTTATGGATAAATTGATCATCAATGATGATATGATTTCAGCGCAAGTGGACAATGTTATTTCTGTGGCGATGATTATTTATCTTTATCATTTAGGGTATCAAGGTACTGCTTTTTTCACAGCTGCTGAAGAAGCTGGAAGAAGTTGGCGATTTTTATTGGAGTATTTTAGACGATTTGATATTAAAACTGATGAATTATTGGTTTTAGACACCAGCCCTTATAAAAACCTTGAAGAGATGTCTGCCTTGGACATAGTCCTAAGAAACCGTGATCAAAATGGCTTTTTTCGCTCTCCTCTTAAAAACCAAATTAAAACCATTGCGATTAAAAATAAAATAAAATATCACTTCAAAGATGCTTATTTAAAAAACATAATGAAGCAAGAAGGTGTTAAGAACTCCATTGGGGTAACTGAATTAGGACGCATCATAAAAGCCAGTAAGGGTGAAATTCAAGGGACTACTTTACAAATACCTACCATAGGTTATCATACCATGGAAGAGACAGCTTCTATTAAATCAGTAGAAAGCATTATGTTTATTCTAAAAGAGCTTTATATTTTGGAGGATTAGTATAAAATAGCAGATTCTACTTTTAGGAGTCTGCTTGATACAGATTAGTAATAAAATATTTTGTAATGACTTTTTACATACAGCCGTTACTGACAACAAATATTTACCCAATCCCTACAATGACTACCCTTTTTTAATAATCAAAAACTTTCTAAGTCCCAAAGAAGCTCAAACCATTACAACTACCATTCAACAACAAGCAGAAGTTGCCAAAGCCAAAGT
>CACVAR010000129.1:3074-6932 GCA_902727905.1 uncultured Sulfurovum sp.
TTCAAGATCATTTGTATAAGCTTTAATAACCTCTAAAGTCTTTAAACTACTACTGACATCATCATCCGTACTTGCTTTAATGTTCGCTACAGTTCCATCAGAATCATAAGTGAATGTTCTTTTAACCTCATCTATATATGGACATTCACCATCTAACAAAGTGTTTACAATACTTTCTGTTTGTCCATAATTTACATAAGTACGATGACTCACATAATAACAAGGCTGTCTACCTTCAGCTTTATATTTATACTCTTTTTTTGTAGCATTACCATTTTTATCATATTCCGAAATATCCAAACGTGTATCATACGCTGAAGTAGCACGCCTAATGGTTTTAGTCAATGCTCCATCTTCATTGTAAGTACTTTCATTAATGTTTTTGTATCCACCATAGTAATGTCTTTCTTCATACACAACTTGACCATTATCATTCATGCGAATTATGTCTTCAGGTAGTTTTGTATCTTTAGTTCCCGATGCATAGGGGTCTTCGTAATAAATAGCCGTACCGTATGCCATGTTATCATTAGATAAAGACTCTTCACTTGTTCCACGTTTAGTACTCACAAGTGTGCCATTGTCATCATAAGTCATTGAAACATAATAAACAGACGCTCCATCTGCATTAAAAGTTTGTGATGTTAAACGCTGACCATCGTCATTATAGGTGTAAAACATTTTTCTATTTTCACTTGGATTTTGATAATACTCAACAGTTTGTTCTGTCAAATTATTATTTTCATCATAAGATGAATACTCTTTTGAATACATACCATCATCATAAAGTACATACTGTCCTTTATGGTTCATGGTCTGATTTTCAACATAAAGTAAGTTTCCATAATGAGGGTCATAATTAAAACGCTTAACACTATAATAATCATAAGCACCCACAACCACACTATCATTCGTCTCTGCACCATTGGCATCTCTAACAATTAAAGTGATTCTATGTTCTCCTTTTGGAAAAGTCTCTTCTAAAAAAGCTCCCATCGAAATCAACTGTTTATCTTCGTACCAAAAGTAATTACACTTTTCTATCTCTTCTGCATTTTTAACTTCTGCATATAATCTAACCGTTGTCTCTTTCGTTGTATTTAAATCACCTAAAATTTTTACCGAAAAGCGTTTCTCTTCTGTCTCATTTGTTTCATTTTGTTCTAAGTAAGATTTTAGTTCGTCCTTACTATTGTTAAATACTTCTATAACTTTTTCTGCTATCTCAACTTCATGTGTAACGTTAGTATAACCTTTCTTTGTGGTAGACATACCATCCACATTTTGATGATATAAAGAAAAAATGATTAGTGCTAAGAGTATGGGTACAATTAATATTTTTTTCATTTGTTCTTCCTTGTTTTTTGATGGGAGAACTATACTTCAATAGTTTTTTTAACTTTATGAACTACTTTTCTAAGAAAAAATGTAATTTCACATTTCGTACACTAGCTGTTAATGAAATTCCAATATAATTCACATTAATTTAGGAAATTTAAAGAAATTTATGGGAAATTTTTAAGAAATAAAGAAAAGGGGAAGATTTGGAAAATAAGAATAGAAACAAAAATTGGGTAGATTTTGACAAAAAAATCATTTATTTATATGAAAAATTATTTGATAGTGATAAAAATATGCTTATTGAATACTTCTCAGATAAGACAACTAAGAAACAAGCCAATCGTAAAAAAACCATCGACAATTGGTTAAAAGGTGATACTAAAAAACCAAACAACTTTCAGCTGGCTAAATTTAGAATTACTGAATATGTTTTAAATGGAGAGCAACTTCTTACCTATCAAGCTTTTGAAAAGTGGCCCATAAAAGTTTTTCAAGACAGGGTTGACCTTTACCTTACACAAAAAAACAACCTTGACATTCCAAATCAAATGAAATATATTTACTTTTTCAGTACTACCGAAAACAAACTAAGTTACTTTGAAATTAACTATCCTAACAGTGAAAACGATGCCATTATTCATTTAAGCTCACCAACATACACTTCACATGCTATCTATCGTGGTGAAATTACCATTCATAGTAGTATGTGTTATATTAATGTGAGTAATGATTTTGACTACATGAACTACATTTTTAAAAACAATGTTGACTTTTATAAAGATGAAGTTAAGGTCTTTGGTGTCGCACAATCTGTTGATGCATTAACAAGGGAACCAAAAGCTTTCTTAACCCTTCTTACTTCTAACAAACTCACCAATGAAGAAGAGTGTCGTTACGCCCATAAACTTAACTACTCTAATCTAATGATAGCTGATGACTTTAGCCCTGGATGTGCTTTAGAACGTGACTACTTTTTAGAAAATTTTGCCGAGAAAATTCGTGATCTTAACAGAGACACCAACCATTATGCCATTAATGAACATTTTAAAAATGACATGTACTTTGACATCGTGCTTCAAGAGTACCAAAGCTACATAGAACTCTTAGAACAGTCACTTTATCAGAACGACTATCCTATTAACCATAAGCGTCAATCCATTCTATTTGCTTTAGAACATATGTGTAAAGAAAAAAAAGAAGAAGCTACCATACTCTATTTACTAGATGCTGACAGTTTAAATATCTTGGACTCTAAAAACTCTATTATGGACATGCAACTTACCTTAGTAAAAGAAGACAAATTAACACTCTCTTACCTTTTTATTGTTGAAGATATTTCACTACTAACTAAGGGAGTCATTGAACAGATTCGATATTTAGAAACAAACAATATCTCTGTTAAACTTACTACAAACTCAAGATCTATCTACTCTAAAATTCTTATTGTAAAAAATAAAGATTTTGCTATCTATAAAAGGAAAAATGAACAAAATGATAATCATGTCACCAGAAGTGCAAACACCATTGAACTCTTAGGTTATGAAGTGGAAGCATTAGAAAAAGATGCCATTCCTATTGAAAAATTTCTTGAAAATAACTACCCTTTAAATGGGCAATGGTACCACTACTCATTTAAGTCTAAACAAGATAACAACTCTTTGCAAGAAAGTGTTTTTGAGATTAATAACTATACCTTTACAGCCTCTTTCCCTCAAGGAAAACGTCAAGGTTCACTGATTCAAACAAATGAATATACTTTAATTTTACTACAACACTCTGTCATACGTTTACATAATATTCATCTAAAAGAAAAGATTTTCTATGTCAGTATTATTGGTAAAGAAGTGGGTATACATCATAAAGATGTACTACTTTTTGGTCTTTTTTCTAAAAAGAAACTCTCAAAAGAACAGGCTTTATTACTGCTAAATAGTATCCACCATAAAGATGATGAAGAGTTTCGAGTCAAAATCTGTAATGATTTCCACTCAACATTAGCTTATTTTGATGCTGATGACGACACGATGACTTAACAGGAATTATGCTAGAATTCGCCCAATATTTTATGCCCTCTTATAAGGCATAACTTCTCAAAGGAATTCTATTGATTAATTTACAAAATTACTCTACTCAGAACATTAAAAATGATGTTCTTTCAGGTGCATTGGTCGCCGTTGCGTTGGTTCCTGAAGCCATTGCTTTCTCATTTATTGCTGGTGTTTCTCCTGTTGTTGGACTTTATGGTGCATTTATTATTGGTCTTATTACAGCCTTACTTGGTGGTAAACCAGGAATGATTTCAGGAGCAACTGGTTCGGTAGCTGTTGTTTTTGTAGGCTTAGGACTTTCTGTTAAAAACATGTATCCAGACCTTGATGCTGAAGCACTTTCTATGATGGTACTCCATACTATTTTGTTAACCTCCATTATTGCAGGTCTCATACAAATAGCCATTGGTGTCTTGAAAATGGGTAAATTTATCCGTTTAGTACCTCAACCTGCCCTCTTTGGTTTTGT
>CACVAR010000130.1 GCA_902727905.1 uncultured Sulfurovum sp.
TCCTCCTCACTACTAATAGAATAAAAACTTCTACTTTCTATCCAATCATGTCCAAATATTTGCATTTCTTTACTTTATCTTATTTAAACATTCACTAGAACAATAAGCTTTCTTTTGATAAATAAGCGCATCTTCTTCTGTCATGTACGTTCCACAGGCAGCACACTCTGAAGTAGCTTCAATTTTTCCAAACTCATGCTCTTCTTCTTTAAGCTCTTTATTTGGTCTATCTAAAAAAGGAATCTTACCTCCAAATATACGATACAAAAGTACCAATACAATTACTACAAATATAACTTTTAACCACATATCATTCCTTTATTTTTTGCCTTTAATATATAAATAGTTTCGCTGATCTTTTTCGATTATATCATAATCTAATGTCTCATTAACCGACTCTAACTCGTTAAATACTTGTTCACCTTTATAGAAAAGAAACTGTGTATTTTTATCTTGTAAATGTGCTGTTAAATCTAAAAGCATCTTCGTATCTGTTACAGCACGCGAAGAGATAAGCCCAAAAGCTTTAGCGCTATACTCCTCTACCCTTTTTTTAACAACTTCAACATTTGAAAGCTCAAGCTCCATAGCCACATACTTTAAAAATGAAGCGCGTTTTTTTCGTGGTTCACAAAGTACTGTTCTTACATCTGGGTATGCCATGGCCAACAACAGCCCTGGAAAACCAGCACCTGTACCTACATCTAAAATAGAGCCTGGTTTTTCTATGAATGTTGTAGGGAACATAGAGTCTTCTATATTTTTTTCTACCTCAAGGGCTGTCTTTGCTCCTGTTAGATTATGAATTTTATTCCATTCTAAAAGTAATTCTATAAATCTTGCTTCTTTCTCACTCATCTCTATAATAAATGTCCCATCTGATTCTTCTTAACTTCTAAATAGCCTTTATTATGAGGATTAGCATCAATTTGGATGGGAATTCTTTTTGTAATTTTAACATTCTTAAGAGATTCAATCTTTGAAGGATTATTTGTCAAAAGCTGTATCTTCTTTATGTTAAAGTAATCTAAAATATATTCAACTATCTCATAAGTTCTCTCATCAGCCTTAAATCCTAATTGATGATTCGCTTCAATAGTATCTAGCCCTTCATCTTGTAAAGCATAAGCATTAACTTTACCAAGAAGCCCAATATTTCTACCCTCTTGACGATGATAAATAATCATACCACCCTCTTTAGATATAAGTTGTTGGGAAAAAGCTAATTGCTCACCACAGTCACACTTTCTTGAGCCCAATGCATCTCCTGTTAAACACTCAGAGTGTACACGGATAATAGGATTATCGCTTAAATCATCTGTAAAAATAGCCAAATGCTCTTTACCGAACTCTTTAAAGGTCTGAATATTAAAGGTACCATATTTAGTTGGTAGTTTTGCCACTTGGGAAATATCAATTTGTCTCATGGACAAAATTATATCAGTTTATGATAAAATTCATCAAACTAATTTAAGGGAAAAAAATGTTTACACGATTTAGACGAAAAAGACTCAACCCCGTGTTAAGAGATTTACTTCAAGAGACACATTTATCTGTCAACGATTTTATTTATCCTCTATTTATAAAAAGTGGTAAAGGCATTAAAAAAGAGGTCGATTCAATGCCAGGTGTTTACCAAATGAGTATTGATGAAATCTTAAAAGAGTGTGACGTATTAAAGTCACTTGGTATTTACTCTATAATTTTATTTGGAATCCCTGAGACAAAAGACTCTGTAGGATCTGATGCACTATGTGAACATGGTATCATTGCCTCTTCTATTCGTGAAATTAAAAAAACGCATCCAGATATGTTTGTGGTGACTGACCTCTGTTTTTGTGAATATACTGACCATGGTCACTGTGGTGTGCTTGACCCTGTATTAGAAACAGTTGACAATGACATTACTTTAGATAACTTAGCCAAACAAGCCATCGTACATGCAAAAGCTGGAGCAGATATGATAGCACCCTCAGGAATGATGGATGGAATGATTACTTCCATTAGAGAAGGTCTTGACAGCACAGGTTTTTCTCATCTTCCTATTATGTCTTACTCTACTAAGTTCTCTTCTGCTTACTATGGCCCGTTTAGAGATGTGGCTGAAAGTTCTCCAAGCTTTGGAGACAGACGTTCTTACCAAATGAATCCAGCCAATAGAAAAGAAGCTATTTTAGAGAGTCTTGCTGATGAAGCTGAAGGCGCTGATATTTTAATGGTAAAACCAGCATTAGCTTACTTGGATATTGTAAGAGATATTAAAGAAAACTCTTCTTTACCTTTAGCTATTTACAATGTTAGTGGAGAATATTCTATGTTAAAAATGGCTGCTAAAGCTGGTGTAATTGATTATGAAAAAGTGATGATGGAAACCATGATAGGCTTTAAACGTGCAGGGGCTGATATAATTATTTCATACCATGCAAAAGAAGTAGCAGCACTACTAACTAAATAAATTTAAAAGAGAGAAATTATTTCTTTCTCTCTTTATCAATCTCTTTAGACAAGTCTGCTAACTCTTCTAAATATTTTGCTTCAGGCACTACTGTGGGTACTTCTAAATTTTCTACTTCTACCTTTGGCTCTATATCTTCAGTTTCTTTTTTAAGAACTGTTTTTTCCTCAACACTCTTTTGAGTTTGATTTTTCTCTATAGACTCACTCTTAGCAATATCTATCTTTACATCATTTGCTATTTGATCAATGTCTTTTTCTTCATTCAAAGGGGCTTTAGACTCATTTATCTCTGTTTGCTCTACAAGAGGCTTTACAAGCTCTTCCTTCTCCTCTTCTAGTTCAACCACTAAATCATCATCAGAAATTTGTACTGAAATTGGAGGCAGTATAGTATTTTCATTTTTTTTACTATTGATAAAATAGTTATAACCATAAATAGAAATAGCTATTATCATGCCTAAAAGTATCAATATGGTTAGTAATTTTAAAAGTGTGCTAAAAAATGAACTTTGCTTCTTAGTTGCTGTCGTACCTAATATTTCAGATTTATAAGACTCACAAAAATCAGTCTCATTACCTTTTTTATTATTGAACAATTCGTTCCTTTTAATCTAAAAATTTTTAAATATAATATTATATTAGACAATTATTTTAACATAAAATTTGCTAAATACTCTTTTAAAATATATTTTTTGATTTTTGACAAAGATTTATTGTCATTATGTTGTTATAATTATAATCATAATATAATATTTGCTATTAAATTCTATGAATAAATTCTGTTAAAAAACTTAATCCATGCACTCAAAAAGGAGACTTTCTATATGGAATTCTTATATCTACTACTTATTATTTTTATTTTACTAAGTATCCCCGTCTTTCTTTATTTTTTAGATATTGAACATCCATTACGTATTAGAGTATTTAAAGGTCTAAACTCTTTTACAAATGGTATACGCTCAAAATATGCTAAAATAGGCTCCTCACTTAAAGCTATTATTGTTACTTTAGGGTTAGGAAAGCTCTTTGCACTGGTTGTTGTTCCCTCTGAAAAGGCATGGATTGTTGATAGATATGGTACCGATAGACTTTTAGAAGAAGGAATTCAGAATTTCAACCCGTTAGTAGATAAATTAGATGCTGAAGTTGATCTAAAAGAGTTTAGAGTAGACCCTGATGCACAAAACATTATGACCAAAGACAACATTAATCTTAACGTTGATATGATTGCCACAGCCATTGTTATTGATCCCATGAAAGCTATTAAAAATGTTAATGACTTTAAAGAAGAACTTACAGCACTTGTTGTGACGAGTACATTCTCTAAACTTTCTCAATTTAAATTTACAGAAATTCAAGAACAAGCAGAAAGCCTTCCTACAGAGATTAAAGCACTCATGGAAAAAGATTGTAAAGATCGTTGGGGTATTGAGATTAAACAAGTTAAATTTGAAGGAATTAATCCTCCTCAAGACATTGTGGATGCAATGAGTCAAGAGATTATTGCTGAACGAACCAGTAATGCTGCGATTAAAGAAGCACAAGGTCAACACCAAGCACAAGAACTTCGAGCAGATTCGGAAAGAATACTTATTGAAAAACGTGCTGAAGCACTCTATAAAGTAATTTCAGATTTAAAAACAATATTAACAGATACTTCAGATGAACAGCTAATGCAATTTTTAACATCAAATGCATATATTGAATCTATGAAAACATTATCTGACTCTGACAACTCTAAATTTGTTATTTATCCATCAGATGTTCAGCAACCAATGGATAAAGTCATGAACGCAGAATATCTTTCACAAAAAATGCAAAAAAATAATAAATAAGGAAAAAAATGTTTTTTATTACAGGAATGTCAACATTTACGTGGGTTTTAATCATTTATATAGGTTTAAATTTAGGTGATGATATCATGCTTCCTTTATTCAAAAGTTTTTTTGATAAAGGACATAATGTAACGAATATACTCCACTTTCCAGTTCTAATTCATACATTTCCAGCTGGTCACAAATTTACCGTCTACATTAAAGAACTTTTTTTAATTGTTGGATCACTCGCACTTTTTATTGAAATAGCCAAAGCAGCAACAGCAAATAAGTTTGGGGCTAGTGAAACACTTTTAAGTTTTATTGTTTCTATGATATTTATTGTTATGTTCTTTATGGTCTCATGGGCACAAAACGCAACATTTCTTATCTTGGCAATGATGTCACTTATTGATGCTACTGGAGGCTTTATCATTGAACTTAATGCAGCACGACGTGATGTCAATATTGTAGGTGGTGGAGGTATCCTAGGTTAATGCTACTTCCTTCAGAAAATGAATACATCGTCGTAGGCGATGTACATGGTTGTATTGATGAATTAAAAAGTCTCTTACAAAAACAAGGTTTTGAAACTGATGAGCAAGAGAAACTACAAATCACTCCAGAAAATGAACATAAATCAATCATTTTACTGGGTGACTTTATTGACAAAGGTAGTGAAGAAAAATTAGCAGAAACCATTGAATTTATTCATAAAAACTACCAACATCTCAATAGCCAAAGAAAACGTTTTTATCTCATTGAAGGTAATCATGAAGATATGGTACACCGATATATTAAAAATGACCCAACCCTTGTTATTAACGAGAGAACTTTACGAAATAAAGAAAAATATTACAATACGGTAGCTCTTTTAGAAAAAAAGCCTTATTTAAAGGAACTCTTTTTAGAACTTTATACATTCTGTGATGTATGGTACAAGTATAGCTATAATGAAAACTTCTCAGTCACACTTACTCATGCACCATGTGAAGAGCAATACTTAACCCAAAACAATGCTGAAGGTCAGAAAAAAATGATTAAGTGTATTTCTCGTTCCAAGAACCCTACACTACCCCTAGATGAGCTCATACCATACACACATCAAGAAGCAAAACAGAATCAACACTACCACGTATTTGGACATTTATCACAACCTAGTATCAGACAATACAGAAACAAAATCTGTATAGATACTTCTGCAATATATGGTAATACCCTAAGCTGTGTTATCATAAAAAATAATCAACTAAGCTTTGATGATGTACCATTTGAAGCCAAACAAAAAAAAGGTTCACAAACTTACAATACTCTCTTTGATTTTTAACCTTAAATCTATTATGGTAAAATGCTTTCCTTAATTTAAATTCTACTACCTGATTTAGTAAGAGGAACTCCCCATGAGACACTTTTTAAGCCTAAAAGATTTTACTAAAAATGAAATCTTAGAAATGATAACCTTAGCACAAAAAATAAAATCTGAAGCAAAAGCTAAAAACTTTGTACCCTATATGGAAAAACAAACACTCGGTATGATTTTTGAAAAAAGTTCTACAAGAACCCGTGTTAGTTTTGAAACAGGTATCTATCAATTAGGAGGAATCGGTCTCTTTCTCTCTTCAAATGACATTCAACTTGGACGTGGTGAACCCATGAAAGATACAGCACGTGTCATAAGCCGTATGGTGGACATGGTTATGATTCGTACTTTTGAGCAATCACAACTAGAAGAGTTTGCCAAATACTCTAAAGTACCTGTAATTAATGGACTGACAGACTCTTTTCATCCTGTACAAGTAATGACAGACTACTTAACCATGCTAGAGTTTGGAATTCAAAATCCAATCGTTGCCTATGTTGGTGATGGGAATAACATGACACACTCATGGCTTATGTTAGCTGCTAAACTTGGTTTTGAATTACGTATCGCTACCCCTAAAGGATATGAGTGTGATAAAAAAATTGTAGCAGAAGCTTTACAAATTGCAAAAGAATCTGGTGCTAAGATTAGTTTTGGAACAGACCCTAAAACTGCTGTAGAGGGGTCAAATGTCGTAACAACAGACACTTGGGTTTCAATGGGTCAAGAAGATGAAAAAGAAGAGCGTATGAAAGCATTCGATGGATACATTGTGGATGAGTATTTAATGTCCCTTGCACAAAAAGATGCTATATTCTTACATTGTTTGCCTGCTTACCGAGATTATGAAGTGAGTGAAGTGATTTTTGAGAAGCATGCAGACGAAATTTTTACAGAAGCTGAAAATAGACTCCATGCCCAAAAGGGAATCATGGTTTGGCTAGATCAGCAAAGAGATAAATAAAGAAGTATTATGAGCAAAAGTTTAGAAGAGATTTTTAATTTTCAAGAAACAGCAGATGATTGTGTTAAATGTGGAAAATGTATTCCTGTCTGTACCATTCACCAAGTTAATGCAGATGAAGTAACTTCTCCTAGAGGTTTTATTGATTTACTTGCACAATACCAACAAGGAAATCTAGAATTAGATAAAAATGCTAAAGACATCTTTGAAAGTTGTTTTTTATGTACCAACTGTGTTGAAGTTTGTCCTAATGATTTAGCAACTGATATGGTCATCGAAGAAGTTCGTTCTGATATTGCAGACAAATTTGGAATTGCTTGGTTTAAACG
>CACVAR010000131.1 GCA_902727905.1 uncultured Sulfurovum sp.
TGACTTCAAAGGTTGACCTTTTTACGCCTACTAACCTTTTAAAGTTCTCTTCGCTTACTTTTTCAAATTTATCTACTTTTCTCATCCTAAAATTTTAGCATCTTTTTAGTTTTGCAAGATGTCTATTAAAGATTGGTTCAGGGTTGAGTTTGGAAGATAGAAAAAATCCTCCACAAGTTGGCTCTGAGGTGACCTTTAAATACAATGGACTCACCAAATATGGGAATCCTAAGTATCCTGTTTTTTTGAGAGTTAGAGAAAGACTTTAAATCTCTTATGCTCTTTGCATATAGTGTTCATATGCCTTTGGATAAGGCTTTTGAAGTAATGCACCTTCTTTTAACGGGACAAAAAGTTCATCATAGCGTTTATAGTCTGTTTGGTCTATACGATAGAAGATATGGGTACGGTTAAGTTGGTTGGGATGAGAGAGTCCAGCTGATGCGTAAATTTCTACAAAGCTTTTGAGCGTCTCTTCATGGAAGTTTGCAACACGTTGTTTTTTGTCTTCTACTACCAATGCTTTTGCCAATGATTTGTTTTGAGTGGCAATGCCCGTGGGGCATTTGTTTTTATGACACTGTAGGGCTTGAATACAGCCTAAAGCAAACATCATGCCCCTTGCAGAGGCACAGAGGTCAGCTCCTATAGCTAGTGCTTTAACCATGTCCATCCCATCTATAATACGCCCTGAAGCAATGACTTTAATATCTTTTTTCAAGTCAAATCCAATTAAGGTGTCCACCACAAAGACCAAGGCTTCACGTAGAGGCATTCCCACCGAGTTGGTGTATTCAACAGGAGCTGCTCCTGTACCACCTTCTCCTCCATCTATGGTAATGAAGTCGGGTTTAATACCCATTTCATGCATGGTTTGACAGAGTTCTATAAACTCTTCTTTTTTTCCTATGGCAAGTTTAAAACCAACGGGTTTACCTTTACTTAATTCACGAAGTTTTTGAATAAAAAGTAGTAGCTCTTTATGGTTTTCAAATGCTGAGTGTCTTGGAGGAGAGTCTACTTGGGTATGGGCTTCAACCCCTCGTACCTTAGCAATTTCAAGGCTATTTTTATTGGCTGGTAAGATACCTCCATGCCCTGGTTTAGCTCCTTGTGAAAGTTTTATTTCAATCATTTTGACATTGTCTAAGTTTGCTTTTTCTGAAAACTTTTCAGAAGAGAAGTAGCCCTCTGTGTCACGACAACCAAAATAACCTGTACCGATTTGCCAAATTAGGTCAGCTTTGGTCTCTAAGTGATAAT
>CACVAR010000132.1 GCA_902727905.1 uncultured Sulfurovum sp.
TGTGGGAAGATATTTTTCGTCAAAACAAAGACAACCTTTTAAAGTCTATTGAAGCCTTTAACATAGAGATGTTACATTGTCAAAAACTAGTTGAGGAAGATAGATGGGATGAGCTTCATCAATGGATTGGTGATGCCAATAAACTGCATGATATTTTATAAAAACCCAGTTATTTAATTAGTAAAAAGCCTTCAAAATTCATATACTTTTGAATGCTAATAATATCTACAAATCCTGCTCTTTTGAACATGTCAATATTTCCTTCCGTTGAGAAGGGTTCAAGTATTCCTTTTAAACTTTTTTGTTTAGCAATAATCTCTTCAGCCTTATAACCCTGATCTAACTTATACTCCATATATAAACCACTCATAATATCCTGAAACCTTGCATCATTGGCTCTAACCTTTTCATAGACAATGAATGCCCCACCCCAATTTAATGCTTGATAAATTTTATTAATAAGTTGCTGTCTAAGTTTAGGGTGTATAAATTGAATCGTATAATAAGAGACAATCAAATCTGATTTTTCTAAATTCATGGTATTCATGTCATCACAGACAAAAGACAAGTGCGTATTTTGATAAAGCTTATTGGCTTTATTCACCATGTCCTCTTCTATTTCTATGCCTATAAACTTTGCATTTCTAAAAGCATGATGTGCTGCTAACTCCTGAACTAGAGTACCAGTTGAAGAACCCAACTCATAACAGAGTGAATCATCTTTTATAAAGTAATCACTTAGTTTTTTAATAAGTGCATGTCCCTCTTTATACAAGGGAACAGATTTTGAAACATGTGCTTCAAAATTCTCTACCATCTCACCACTAAACTTCCAATTTGCATTCATAGCTTCTATTCTATCACCTGAGTCACCCATGACGCACCTTTTTAACTTTATTAACCATCATATACTATTTTTTATAAGTCACAGAAACTTTCTCACCATAAAACTTAGGTTCAACAGCAAAAACTTGTAAATCTAAAACAGCTTTTACCCGTGCTAAAAGTTCTCTTCTTCTCATTCTTTCTGCCCAAATGGTATTATCAAAACCTTTGGCTACAAAACCTAAAACTTTTTGTTCCTTCTCTTTCGCAATGTAAATGGCACGTTCCAAATGAAAACGTTGCGAGACTATAATATAATCTTCTAAGTCAAAAATATGTTTAGCACGTACTATTGAGTCTAAAGTTCTAAATCCTGCATAATCACGTTCTATGTATTTACTAGGAATTCCTTTTTTTATTAAATCTTCATACATCG